>CAMOEE010000209.1 GCA_946611835.1 uncultured Treponema sp.
CCGAATTCGGTTCTCTTCCTGCCAAGAATGGTCGGAATGATTTAATTTAGAGGAGGGGGAAGTCTCCCCCTACGCGCCCACTCCGTTGGTCGCTACCCTCTCTACGGGGGAAATCCCCCGTAACGCCCCCATACATTTTCAACTTAAGAGGAGATTTTTATGTCTAAGATTTACAATGGCTGCTGGCCAACAATGATTACACCTTTTACGGCTGACAACAAAATTGATTACAAGGCTGTCAAAGGCCTTGTGGAATGGTACATCAAAAAAGGAAGCACGGGAATTTTCGCCGTCTGCCAGAGCTCGGAGATGTTCTATCTGAGCGAGCAGGAAAAGCTCGATTTGGCAAAAGCCGTCGTAGAGCAGGCTGCCGGCCGAATCAAGGTAATCGCTTCCGGCCACACTGCCGATGACCACAACAAGCAAATTGAAGAGCTTGGAAAAATGAGCGAGACTGGAGTTGATGCCGTAGTTCTCGTAAGCAACCGCTTTGCAAAAAAAGATGAGGGCGAGGATGTCTTCCGCAAGAACGCCGATGATGTTTTCCGTCAGCTGCCCAATGTCACTTTCGGTCTCTACGAGTGCCCGGCTCCTTATCTAAGACTCTTGAGCGATGATTTTTTGCAGGACTGCGCAAAGACAGGAAAGCTTGTCTTCCTCAAGGATGTTTCATGCTCCCGCGAAATCCAGAAAAGACGAATCAAGCTTGTCGAAGGAACCAACCTCTCGCTTTTCAACGCCAACACAGCAACCCTTCTGGATTCACTTATCGACGGCTACGACGGCTACAACGGTGTCATGGCAAACTGCCACATCGATTTGTATGTCTGGCTCTACAATAACTTCAAGAAAGATCCAAAAACAGCCCGGGAACTCATGGACTTCCTTACCCTCTGCGGCGTAATCGAAGCCCGCTGCTACCCTGTAAGCGCAAAATGGCACCAGAACGAATACGATGTTCCGATGACCCTCGTAACCCGAAGCAAGGATCCTGCACTTTTGAACGAAAACGGAAGGATTGAGCTTGAAGCCATGCACAGAATGGAAAGCGCATGGCGAAAGCGACTTGGCTTACCGGAGTAAGGAGAGTTTTCAGATGAAAAAACCAAAGATTTTAGTCGTGGGCAGCTTCGTAATGGACCAGATTGCCACAACGACAGTCTTCCCGAAAGAGGGCGAAACTGTTCTTGGAGAATATTTCAGCAAGGCTCCGGGCGGAAAAGGCGCAAATCAGGCAGTCCAGGCAGCCCGGCTTGGGGCAGATGTCACCATGGTCGGCAAGCTCGGCCGGGATTCCAATGCCGAAGACATGCTCAAAGTCTGCCGTGAGGCCGGAATTGATGTGAGCCATGTCGCCTTTGACGAGAACACTCCTTCCGGCTGCTCGGTGATTATCCTTGAGCAGAAACCTGGAGAGGATACAAGGAACCGAATCATCGTTCTGTCAGGAACTAACATGAAAATTACGGCCCGGGATGTCGCATTCTTAAAAGATTCAATCGCAGACTATGACCTGGTAATCCTGCAGCTTGAGATTCCGATGGAAATCAATGAGCTAGTGGCAAAATACGCCCACGACAAGGGCGTTCCTGTCATGCTCAATCCGGCTCCTAGCGCACCGCTTTCTGATGCGCTTTTGTCGAACATCACATACATTTCGCCCAACGAGCATGAGGCTGCAGCCCTCACCGGTGTCAAAATCGACCACGAAGGCGAGAGTTTTAACCGGGAGCAGGCAAAAGAAGCGGCACAAAAACTCTTCGACAAGGGCGTAAAGAATGTGCTGATTACCATGGGAACGGCCGGAGCAGTTCTGATGAACGAAAAGGAGACGATTTTCAGCCCGACAATCAACAGTATAAAGGCAGTAGACCCAACGGCAGCAGGAGATTCCTTCGTATCTTCATTCTGCACGGGACTGGTCGCAGGCTGGTCGATTCAGGAGGCCCTGGACTTCTCGAATTGCGTAGCCACCCTCACAGTCTCAGAAAAGGGAGCCATGCCATCCCTTCCAACCCTGGAAAAAGTCAAGAAATTCAACAAAGAGCATGGATTCAAAATTCCGGACACAAGTTCTCTTGAAAAATAAGAAAGGAGTAAGTAAAGAAAATGAGCAAAGAAATAGAAGCAATCAAAAATTTCATCGAAATATCCAAAAAAGAGACCGATGAATTTCTCTCGAATGTGGATTTGGCAAGCGTAGAAAAAGCCGCAAAACTGATTATCGAAGCAAAAAAACGGGGAAACCGCCTTCACATTTCTGGAATCGGTAAGCCCGCCCACATCGCAGGTTATGCCGCATCAGTCATTTCATCAACCGGAACCCCGACCTACTTCCTGCACGGAACAGAGGCAGTTCACGGCTCTTGCGGCCAGCTTGTCGCCGGTGACATCGTGATTATGATTTCAAACTCTGGTGAGACAGCCGAAATGAAAGCCACCGTAAACGCAATCAAAAACAACAGTTGCCAGATTATCGGCGTCTCAGGAAAAAGCGAGTCCTGGCTTGCAAAAGAGAGCGCGGCCTTCCTCTTTGCGGGCGTAAAGGAAGAGGGCGGTCCATTGAACCGTGCCCCCCGAATGTCTATCATTGCCGAAACCTTCATTCTTCAGATTCTCAGCCTCTATCTTCAGATGGACTATGACCTAGACCCCAAACAGTATGTCAAATGGCATCCGGGCGGAAGTCTCGGTCATTTGCGGGAAAACGAAAAATAAAAAAATAATGGAAGAGAGTTAAAAAATGGAAGCAAAAGATTTATTGAAATTACAAAATGGCAGTGATGTCCGTGGAATTGCATGTGAGGGCGTTGAGGGAGAAAGCGTTAACCTCACTCCCCTTGCCTGCAATTTAATCGCACAAAGTTTCGCCAGCTGGCTTTCAAAAAAAACAGGAAAGGAAACAGCATCCCTTACAGTTGGAATCGGCCGGGATTCAAGAATCACTGGCGAAAAGCTTGCGAAGTCAGTCATGGAAGGCCTTTCTGCCTGCGGGGTAAAAGTCGTTGACTGTGCTATGGCCACGACCCCGGCCATGTTTATGAGCATCGTTTTTCCGGAAACAAAATTCGACGGCTCAATCATGATTACTGCCAGTCATCTGCCCTTTAACCGCAACGGACTCAAATTCTTTGACAAAGACGGAGGACTTGAGCACGAGGACATCACAGAAATCTTGCAAAAAGCGGCAGATTTTAAGGAGGCGGACGGCAATGAAAAGTCAGGCTCAAGCGAGATTCAATCTTTCGATCTGATTTCACTTTATGCCTCTCATCTTGCAAAGACCATCAGGGAAGGCCTCAAAGGCTGCAAAAATGCAGAAAAACCGCTGGAAGGCCTTAAAATCGTCGTTGATGCCGGAAACGGGGCTGGCGGATTTTTCGCCACAAAAATTCTTGACGGGCTGGGGGCAGACACAAAGGGCAGCCAGTTTCTGCAGCCGGACGGAATGTTCCCGAATCACATCCCGAACCCTGAGAACGAAAAGGCAATGGAAGCGATTCAAAGCGCAGTCTTGAAAAACAAGGCGGATTTGGGCCTGATTTTCGACACCGATGTTGACCGCATGTCTGCAGTTCTTCCAGACGGAAGCGAAGTCAACAGGGATGCAATCATTGCCCTTGTGGCGGCAATTCTCGCCCCTGATTATCCTGGAAGCATAATCATCACAGATTCCGTCACATCCGACAGACTCACCCGTTTTTTGCAGGATGAACTGGGGCTTAAGCACCACTGCTTCAAGAGGGGCTACAAGAATGTAATCAATGAGTGCAAGCGACTCAACGCAGAAGGAAAAGTCTCGCCACTGGCCATGGAAACCAGCGGACACGGAGCGCTCAAAGAAAACTACTACCTCGATGACGGAGCCTATCTCGCAGTAAAAATCGTAATTGCACTTGCAAAAGCCCAAAGCCAGGGAAAAAGTCTTGCGGGCCTCATAGAAAAACTGGAACCGCTGGTAGAAGCAAAAGAAATCCGCTACAAAATCCATGCGGAAGATTTTGCCTCGTACGGCGACAAGGTTCTTGCAGAATTCAAGGCAAGAGCAGAAAAAGAAGGCATGATTATGCCAAAATCGTATGAGGGAGTCAGAATTTCTTTCAATGACAGCGACAAAAAAGGCTGGCTGCTGCTGAGAAAATCCCTGCACGACCCGGTCATGCCCCTCAATGTCGAGGGAGAGAGAAGCGGCGACTGCGATAAAATCCTAAAAGTGGCGGAAGAGCTGCTCAAGGGCTTTGACAAGCTTTCGAACTAAAAATCCATCCGTGGATTTTTAGATTCGTACGAGAATTTTCGTCCCGAAAATTCTCTCCTCCGCCCATGTTCGCACATCCGTGTGCGAATTTTTTTTCACTTTTTTTCACAATTACTGCCGAAACTACATAAATTTTTCAAATATATATATAGAGGATTTTTCCTCAAAAATATATGTTTGGAGAAAGTTATGGAAAACAGAAAAC
>CAMOEE010000210.1 GCA_946611835.1 uncultured Treponema sp.
TGATACTCCAGACCGGGGGAAAGTAGGCCGCCGCCGGCTCTTTTTTTTCTTCCCTAAGTCCCCTCCCCTGTCTGAGGGGATTTTTTTTGCCCACTTTTATTGACTGGTACAAAAAAATCATATTACTTATAAAAAGACCATAAATTGCTTGAAAATCATTATTTTCTTGTTAGAATTATTTTTATGACTGAAAATTTATCAAGAGTTGATATTTATAATGAGGATTATGTAGATGTAAACCATGCATATGTCCAGATTTACAAGTTTTATAAAAGGCTTCTGGAAGCGGAAGATGCTGATGAAGAAGTCATGGCGGTTTTGCGCGAGATTCTTCTGGTTTTCAATCCTACATTGGACAGAATCAAGTCAGAGATGACCGTAAAGACCCGCTTCAAAGAAGAGAATATGCCTGACAAAAACAAAAAAAACATGAAGGAAAAGGAAACTCAGGTTATTCTTCATGGAAATTTTACGGGTGAATGACAAGCATACAGTAAATTCCAATCGCTTTTTTTGTTGGAATTTACTACAATAATTCCATGCAGGAAATCAAAAAATCATCATCAATCTTGTCTAATATATGGGTCGTCTCGCTCGGGGCGGCTCTTTGTTGTTTTTTGTGGGGCAGTGCGACTCCGGCAATTAAGACCGGTTATGCTCTTTTTTCGATTGCGGCGGATGATACTCCTACCGTTGTCCTTTTTGCCGGTATCCGTTTTTTCTTTGCCGGGATTTTTACGACTCTTTTTGGTTCCCTAATTCAGAAGAAAGTTCTTCTGCCACGCTCGGTGATGGCTTTTAAGAAGGTTGTTGCCCTTGCTATGGTGCAGACAATCCTCCAGTATTTCTTCTTTTATGGCGGGCTGACCCGCTGTCCTGGCGTTAAGTCCTCGGTGATTCTTGCGACAAATGTTTTTGCTTCCCTTTTGATTGCGGCCCTCCTTTTTAAGCAGGAAAAACTTACTCTGCTCAAAATTCTGGGGTGTGTCATCGGTTTTGTGGGTGTCGTTCTTGTTACTGTAAGCGGAAAGTCCGTGGACTATCACATTTCTTTTGGCGGTGAGGGCTTTATTTTTCTCAGTAGCCTTTGTTACGGACTTTCCGGCTGCCTTATGAAATCCTTCAGTCGCGATGACAATACCGTGATGCTTTCCGGCTGGCAATTCACCTTTGGTGGTGCCGTTATGATTCTGACAGGCTTTACACTTGGAGGCCGCTTCTCGGGCTTTACGCCTTATTCAGTTCTTTTGCTGGTCTATCTTGTCTTTATCAGTGCGGTGGCTTATACCCTCTGGGGATTGCTTCTTGCCCATAATGATGTGAGCCGGGTCGTGATTTTCGGATTCTTGAATCCGGTTTTCGGCGTTCTTTTAAGCTCGATATTCCTGCATGAGCAGAGCCAGACGGGATTTGTGACTATTATTTCATTGATTTTGGTTTGTATTGGAATTTTTATTGTAAATTATAGAAAAAGAACTGAAAGTAAATGATTTTTTTATCTGAGCGGTAGCGCTGGTAGCCGCGCCGAAGGCGTTCTGAAGTGACTTTAGGAACGGAAGAATGGAGCGTTTAGCGGAACGGCGGACATAGCGACGGCAGAGAGGCTTTTGCCGCTCTGCCGTACCGCCCTGCTAAGTAATTACAGATTGACTACTCTCAGAATTTTTCCTGTGAAAAGAATGAGGATGAAGTCAATCAGCCAGACCAGATTCCATCCGAAGAAGAGTCTTAGAAGACCCGCAATGATTTTTCCCTCAGAAAATCGAGTGAGGATACCCATAATCGGTCCCAGGAAGAGGCAGAGGATTACGCTTACGAGCCATGGAAGACCGAAATAATCTTTAGAACTTTTAGCCATTTTTTTCTCCTTTTATAAGATGATTTAAATATAATATCAAAGATTTTTTTGATGTTCAATTCTCCTGTATTGAAGAAAAATCTGAAAAAATTCTTAAAAAATGTTAGACAACAATGATTTTATGATTTAAAATGATTCTATAGCAAATTTTAAATCTAGACTTTGGAGGGTGTTGAATGCGAAAAAACCTCAAATTATCAGTCAAAATGGGCATCCTTGTCGGTGTTTCCATTGTTGTCACAGCTCTTGCAGTTGAGTTTATGTGTCTTCAGGAATTCAGGGGAGAATTTGGTGATAATGTCCGAATGAATCTTGAGTCTGTTCAACGGGGAATTCTGAACAACTTGAATAACCGAAATATCATTCTAAGGAATGCTGTCGTTGCCCTTTCCGGCCGTCCGAATTTCGTTGAGGCAATGGAAGAAGGCGATGCTTCTGTAATCGGGGAACTTGCCGAGCAGAAACGGAAAATCGTCGGAAATGACATTATGTTTGTTACTGACGGAAATGGCCGTGTAATCGCAGGCAGTGGCGGTACATTCAAGAACGGAAGTGATATTTCTGATATGGCCTGTGTAAAAGACATTGTCCGTGAAGGTCTGGATGAAGCAAAAACCTATGAGTCAAAATCAGGAGTCATCGGCTATTCTATGCTTGCCGCCAGTAAGATAAAAGATTCTTCCGGTCAGCTTTTGGGCTGTCTTGTGGCCGGATACGACCTTTCAAAACAGAGTTTCGTTGACCACATGCAGCGGATTTATAACATTGAAATTTCCATCATTGAGGGTGATACCCGTGTTTCCAGCACTATAAAAGATGCGAACGGAAAATCATGGGCAGGGTCAAAAGTCACGAATCAGGAAGTCTTGAATCATGTTGAGGTAAAAGGTGAGACTTATGAAACGGACTCTGTTCTTTTGGGACAGAAATACCTCAACATTTATTTCCCGCTCAAAACCGAGCTTGGTAAAATTACCGGAATGGTTTCTACTTTCCGAAACAAAAGTGCCATTGACAGAATCATCAACAAGGTTATGAAGATTGCCACGGCTTTCATGCTTGTTTTGGTATTGATTCTTTGTGTCCTTGCCGGCGTTATTATCGTCAGGCTTTTGCGTCCCCTCAAAGATGTTAAGGCAACCTTTGAGGATATTTGCTCTGGTGATGCGGATTTGACCAAACGAATCAATGTGAAGACTCATGATGAGATTGGTGATGTAGTCCACGGATTCAATGCTTTTGCGGATAAACTTCAGAATATCATTTCCCACATGAAGGATTCAAAAGGGATGCTTGATACGGCCGGCGTTGATTTGCAGACAACAACAGAAGATACAGCCAGTGCTGTTCATGAAATTCTTGCAAACATAGACAGCATTCACAAGCAGGTAACGGGGCAGAAGCAGAGTGTCGAGCAGACGGCAGGTGCTGTAGACGAGATTTCAGCAAATATTTCCGCCCTTAACAATATGATTGAAAATCAGTCTTCAGGCGTTACGGAGGCAAGTGCGGCCGTTGAGGAGATGATTGGAAACATTCAGTCGGTGAACAATTCTATGGAAAAAATGAGCCGTTCTTTCAATGACCTGCAGGAACATTCTCACCATGGATTTGAAAAACTTGCCGTTGTTAACGAGCGTGTTCAGGAAATCGACCAGCAGTCAAAGATGCTTCAGGAAGCTAACACTGCAATCGCAAGCATCGCAAGCGAAACAAATCTTCTGGCAATGAATGCCGCAATTGAGGCTGCCCACGCCGGGGACGCTGGAAAAGGATTCGCTGTCGTCGCTGATGAAATCCGTAAGCTCTCAGAGACATCTACCGTTCAGTCAAAGACAATCGGGCAGCAGCTTAATCAGATTAAGGATGCCATTGTCAATGTCGTTTCGGCCTCAACCGAGTCAAGTCAGGTCTTTGCCCAGGTTCAGGAAGAGCTTAAGGCCACAGATCAGCTGGTCATGCAGATTCGGGCAGCAATGGAAGAGCAGAACGAAGGTTCCCGCCAGATTACGGAGGCGCTGAAACTGATGAATGACTCTACCGTCGAGGTCCGCAACGCTTCTGCCGAGATGAACGAAGGAAACAAAATGATTCTGGAGGAAGTCCAGCACTTGCAGGATGTTACTATTGTGATGAAGCAGAGCATGGATGAAATGCACATCGGCGCTCAGCAGATTAACAAAACAGGAACAATGCTCACGGATGTATCTGACCGGGTGAAAAACTCAATCGACAAAATGGGAAGCCAGATTGATCAGTTCACTGTGTAAAAAGTTAGAAATTAGGAATTAGAAGTTAGAAGTTTTTGTATGAGCTAAAAAACACCACAATCGCATTGGTGCGGTTGTGGTGTTTCGTTTTGTTACAGAGAAAATCTCTCTGTGAGAAATTTTTTACAGAACAGGCTTCATTGCAGTCATGTAAGCGCGGAGCTTGCGTCCTACAACTTCAATCGGGTGGTTGCGGATTTCGGCGTTTACATTGACCAGCTCTGTGTTGTTTACGCTTGTGTCTTTGTTTGACAGTCCCTTACCGATAACTTCAGTTGTTACTTTTGGCATGAGGTCTTTTGCCATCATCGGAGCGG
>CAMOEE010000211.1 GCA_946611835.1 uncultured Treponema sp.
TTGGTTTCTAATGACGGAACATTTGCTTTCAAGCTAAAAGAAGCCTATTTTGATTACAATGGTGGTTCTTTTGCAATCAGGGCTGGCAGGCAGATTGCGGCATGGGGCAAGGCTGATTCAATTCAAATTGCCGATATTCTGTGTCCTCAGGACAATTCATCATTGATTGCTTCAAATTATAAGGAAAGTCGCTTGGGGATTGATGCTCTCCGCCTTTCTTTTATACAGAATTCAATGCAACTTGATGCTTATTGGATTCCTTTTTTTATGCCAAGCACTCTTCCTCTTGCAAAAGGAAATCCTCTTAATCCTATCAGTTTTCCAAAATCGTATGAAGAATATGAGCTTTTTTCTCCAAAAACATGGGAAGATTTTGAGCTTCCAGAAAAAAAACTTTCAAACAGCGAGTATGCGCTTCGGCTTAGCGCATATTTTTCAAAATTCGATCTTTCACTTTATGGATTTTATGGCTGGGAAGACACTCCATTTTTCGCATACGAGCCTGTTTTCACTGGCGAATCCGAAGACGAAGATTTTTCCAGCATAAATCTGAGGGGGGGTTACAAGAGGCTTTTAATGTTTGGTGCTGATGCGGCGATTCCTTTCGGAGCCTTTGTATTCCGTTTGGAATCAGCAGTTTTTCCAGGAAGATATATACAGACGACCGCAGAGCAGCAGAAATCTTGTATGTTCTCCGGTTCAAAAATTGATTCTGCACTGAAACGAAATCAAATTGTCGGACTGGTAGGCTTTGACTGGGATGCGGGTGGCGGTTGGTCTATCATGGCACAGTATGTGGCGGATTATGCCGCTGGTAGCGTTAAGGAACTTGATCGAAAACGTTATGTTCATCAGGCCACTCTTACATTGTCAAAATCACTTTTAAATGAATTGCTTTCTTTGTCCGTGCATAGTGAGCTTGATTTGTGTGATTTCTCATCATTTATTGAGCCTGAAGTCGATTACAGCCTGACGGACTCGATAACAGTGAGCCTTATCGGGGATTTTTACCTTGAGGGACGTAATAATGAAAAAGGAATGTATGGAATTTATCGGGATTTGAGTTGTGTCACGCTCAAGGGTAAAATTTCATTCTAATTTTGGAGGTTTTATGACAGTTTCTGCAATAAATAAATTTTTTGGTAAAATCGGTAGGGCACAAATAAAATATCGTTTTCCGGTTCTCGCAGTTTTTTTGATTCTTACTGTTGTATGCTGTCTGGGGCTATCAAAATTCCAGATTGCAAACGGAAGTGAAGGCTGGTATGGTGACGGAGACAAAATTAAGCAAGATAAGGATTTGTATCAGGCTACATTCGGAAATATTTCAAATGTAGCAGTTCTTCTTGAAGCTGACGATGTGTTTTCCGAAGAAATCCTTACTGTAATAGAGCGTCTTGGCGAGCGTATGATGGAGATTCCCTTTGCCGAGAAGATTACATCTCTGATTGATGTGGATATTCCTGTGGGAAACGAAGAGGGATTTGAAGTTATCAAGCCTTATGAGCACGGAATTCCTTCTGACAGAGACGAACTTGCACAGAAAAAGGCTTTCATTCTCCGTGGCACAGAAAAAACAAATTCCCTCATTAATAACCTTGTGAGCGAGGACGGAACTGAAACATGGATTACTTTGTCCCTCCTTCCTTTTGAGAATGGCGATGAGGATTCAGCTGTTGTCGGTGAGGCACTGTACGAGATTCTCAACAGTGATGAATTCAAATCTGATAAGTATAAGCTCTATGGAACTGGAATGCCATATTCTGATGCAATGGAAGAAATGTACGAGGTTCCTGATGCAATCCTCCGTGTGCTTCTTGCTTTTGGGGTGATGATTGTCTTTTTGATTGTGTTTGTACGCACTCCATTTGGCGTCATAGTTCCTTCGTTTACAACGATTGGTGCGATTGCAACTGTAATGGGAGCAATGGCGTATTTTGGCGAAAAGGCTGATTTGTCCCTTGTAACTCTTCCTGTTCTTTTGGGAATTGCGCTTTCAATTGGATATTCCATCCATTATATAAACATGTTCAAGCTGCACTTCCGCCAGACTGGAAATCGTATTGAATCGGCTGTCAAGACAGTTGAGGAGAGTGGTTGGTCGGTGCTCTTCACCGTTCTCACGACGGTTGCTTCTTTGGTAAGCTTTATTTTTGTTGACATGAAGCCAATTTCATGGATGGGAAAAACGGCAGCCCTTGTCGTTCTTGCAGTTTATGCCTATGTCGCAGTTCTGATTCCGATTTGTTTTTCATTTGGCAAAAATCGTGTTCCAAAACCTTCGGATGTCGCTGAGAAGGGAGCCGGAAAAATTGATTTGCGTTTCGAAAAGTGGGCGGAGACTGTAAAAGCCAAAATATGGCCAATTATAGTACTTACAACTGCAATTGTTGCTGTCTGTATTCCGTTCATTTTTAAAATTGCAATAAAAATCGACATAATTGAAATGACAGGCACAAAATTGCCTCACATGATAGAAGAAAAGGAATTAGTTTCCAAGCAAATCGGTACAAAATACAGCTACTGTACGATGATTGCCTACGATGATGTTGATTCTTTCAAGGACCCGGAGAAAATGCAGGCCTTGGAGCAATTTGAAGATTTCTTGGGCACTTTAAGCCTTACAAAGAAATCTGGCGAAAAACCTCATGTGACATCCGTAACGGCAATCTTAAAGGAAATGAACCGTGCTCTGAACGAAGGGCGTGAAGAATATTTCACCGTGCCCCATGAGAATTATGTTCTTGCCCAGCTTCTGGAACTTTCTTCCATAGAAATGAACAAAGACTTCACAGAGCTGATGGACGATGAATTCCGAATCGCAAGCGTGGGCGTTGATATGTCGAATTTTGAGAGTGAACTTGCGATTGCTGATGTGCGTGCAATTAATGAAAAATTTACAGAGCTTTTCCCTGGTGCAAAATGCTGCATAATCGGTGACATGATTGAATACGCCGAAATGTCCAGCCGAATGGTTCGAGGCGAACTTAAATCATTTATGTTTTCGTTCATTGTGATTGCAATCATGCTTATCTTGGCCTTCTCTAGTATTAGAACAGGTCTTATCGGAATGATTCCGAATGTTGTGCCTGTAATTCTCGTTGGCGGAGTGATGGGAATGTTTGGTTTCTCTCTGGATTTTGTCACAATGACAATTATGCCTATCATTCTCGGAATTGCTGTTGATGATACCATTCACTTAACAACGCATTTGAAATACGGCCTTGAAAAGCATGGTATGTACCTTGGTGCGATGCGCGCTTCTTTCCGCGAAATAGGAAAATCTATGTTCTTGACAACCTTCATTCTGTGCTCTATCTTTGCGGTTTATATGTTCAGCCCGATTCATTACCTGTTTGTAATCGGATTGCTTTCTGTTATAGGACTCGCGAGTGCACTTTTGGCTGATTACACAATAACTCCCGCTCTCCTTTATATTGTAAAGCCTTTCGGAAAAGAAACTGAGGAATAATTTTAAATTGGAATATATCAGGAGAATATTATGAAAATTCTAAAAACTATTGCGTTTGTTGGTTTGTTTGTTGCAGGAACTGCTTCTTTTGCACAGAATGCAGATGAAATTGCCCGCAAAGTACACGATTTGCCGGATGGAAAAACAAGTTCGTTTACGGCGGTCATCACGCTCATAGACAAGAGCGGAAAAACTCGTGCAAGGGAAGTCGCTTCCTATGCAATGGAAGAAGGGACAACAGACAAAAGCGTTCTGGTCTTCAAAACTCCGAAAGATGTGGCCGGAGTCAGTTATCTTTCTTTTGAATACCCGGATAAAGCTGACGGAACTGCCGTTGACAGCGACAGCTGGCTCTATCTTCCTGCAATGAAAAAGGTTCGCCGCGTTTCCGGCTCAAACAAGGATGATGACTTTCAGGGAACTGATTTTACTTATGATGATCTCGGAAAACGAAGCCTTGCAAAAGACATCGTGAAAGTGCTTGGCGAAGAAAGCGTGAATGGTGTGGTCTGCTGGATTTTGGAATATACGGCCAAAGACGCAAAGGCAAAGGTAAGCCGACGTGTTTATTGGATTGGAAAAGACAACTATGTCACATATAAGGGCGAATTCTATGACCGCAAAAATAATCTTCAGAAAGAACTTGTTTGTGAGGATATTTCTCAGATCAGCGGCTACTGGACTACAAAGAAAATGACAATGACAAACGTTCAGACAAAGCATAAAACCGTGTATGAGATTAAGGATGTTGTTTACGACAAAGATGTTGATCCAAAATTCTTTACGGTCAGTGCGCTTGAACGTGAGCTGGTAAAATAGGGGGGGGGAATAAAAACTGACAGAAGTGCTGTATTAATGAGAATATCCAAGATGACAGACTTAGACTTTGCTTCAATTAAAACGCCATGTTATTTAATTGA
>CAMOEE010000212.1 GCA_946611835.1 uncultured Treponema sp.
TATATCGATATATTAAATGATATATTCAGCGGATATATATGTCAATGTTTTTATAAGAAAACTAGGATACATCTTCCGCCAGCGTGTCGCTTTCGCCGGTCTTTTCACCGTCATTGAGCGGCCGCAGGATTTTAACACGGATTTCACTTCCAGCTACAGGAAGATTCGAGTCTTTTGTGGAAAAATTCAGCTGACAGTGCAAGAAATTTTCGGTTACGGCATGAACTACAAGGCGGTCTTTGAAAACTTTAGCCCGGTGAACGGTCTCGCACACGGCAGGAAGAGTCTGCCCCACAAAGGAATTGATGTAGGCAGTCTTTGATTTTTTGTTAAAATCTTCCAAGGCGGCGATTCGTTTGTCCGTAATGTAGTTTGGTACCATGGGCCGCATTTTAAAGGCCTCTGTTCCCGGACGGGGACTAAAGGGAAAAGCATGGACATAAGTAAAGCCACATTCAGAAAGCATTTTGAGGGTCAAATCAAAATCTTCGTCGCTCTCACCAGGGAAGCCTGCGATAATGTCACAGGCAAGGAAGGGATTTTTCTTGGCTTTTCGCAAAAGCTCTGTGGCCCGGTAAACGGCTTCGATTTTGTAAGGCCGCTTCATCTTTGCAAGGACCGAATCACTTCCGCTCTGAACAGAAATATGGAAATAAGGCCGCACCCTCGGATTTTCCAGAACCCCGGCCAGCTTTTCATTGACAATCTCAGGATAAAGGCTTGAAATACGAATTCCGATTTTTTGCGTATTAGCAAGGACAAGTTCCAGAACCTCGGCAAAGCGCACTACTTTTCCTTCGTATTCGCTCACATACTGTCCGATATTAACTGTCGTAATGACGACTTCACTCTGCCCCGCTTCTTCAAGTTTTTTGACACGCTCAATCACTTCGCTCGCCGCCAGAGAAACGGATTTTCCCCGGGCAAGGCGAATCCTGCAGTAAGTGCAGACACAGTTGCATCCGTCCTGAATCTTCAAAGAAGAGCGGGAATGATTTATAAAAGTCTCAGTTGCAAGACGGAAAGGAGAAGTAATCACATTCCGTTCAGAAGAATTATTTTCTTTGTCGAAGATTTTTTGAATTTCACGGGAAATTTCTGAGCCTGAAAGACCGGGCTTTTCTTCAAGAAGATTTTTGAGAAAAGGAGGCAAATCTGCAAGGCTTCCCTTGTGCTGTCCGCCAAGAACGCAAACCCTCTCGTCAATAGCCATGATTTCTTTTTGATTAAGCTGGGCATAGCAGCCTGTGACGGCGACGGCAGAATTGGGGCAGCACTTCAATAGCATACGGATAATCCGGCGAGCCTTCTGCTCAGCCTTTGCCGTGACAGTGCAGGTGTTCACCACACAGAGGATAACGCTCTCATCAAAGGATTTTGCCGTAAATGGCTCCATGGTGACGGAAAAAGCGGCGTCACTAAAAAAACGGGCCGCCCCTTCACTCTCAACCTGATTCAAGCGGCAGCCCAATGTCTCAAAATGAATAGTTTTGTTCAAATCACTCATAAAAAAATTATCGTAATCGTGCTGCAACCCGCTCTTTTCCACGGGCGGCATCAGCATTAGAAGCCTTTAGCTCAAGAGCCTTTGAATAGGCTTCAAGGGCTGTTGCGTAGCTTCCGGCCATTTCTCTGGCATAACCGCATCTCGTCCACCAGATATCAACCAATGGCTCTGTATAAACGGCAGTCGTCATGGAGATGTCAGCGTGCTGGTATTTTCCCTGACGGATGTAGATTTCGCCCATGTAGTAGTAAGCGTTTCCGATTCGGGCGGCGTTTGAGGGAGCCGAGGCTATGTAAGTTCTGAACATTTCCAGAGCCTCATTATTCTTTCCCTGATAATATTTTGCCTCGGCGAGAATTTCCATTAAGCGGACATCTGCCGGAGCAAGCTTTCTGGCTTCATTGGCACGCATTTCCCCCTCGGCATACTGGCGGTTTCGCACAAGAGACCAGCAAAGAACGCAGTAAGAGTCAATGTTACGGGGGTTCGTGGTAATTTCCTGCTCACAAATCTTGATTGCCTCGGCATAGTTGCCCTGACGATAGAGAACAAGAGCATCCGGCTTTGACTGGGCAAAAAGCCCCCAAAAAGAAAATACAAAAGCTAAAATCAAAAGAAGTTTTTTCATAATTTATGCCCCAAGCATCGTGCATTTGCCAGAAAAGTGTGCTCCCGGCTCAAGCACAACCTGTTTTGAAACGATATCACCAGTGACAGATCCCGAAGAAGTTACAAAGACGACATCCTTTGCACGGATGTCCCCCTCGACTTTACCACGCACAAGAACCCGGGAAGCGTTAATTCCTGCTGTAACGGTGGCATTGGTATCAACGACCAAATCGCTTGTTGCATCAATTGTGCCTGAGACAGTGCCACGAATCATAAAGGGCTTTGCAAAGCGGATTGTGCCCCGAAAATTAATATCTGGTGCAAGAATAGTGTCGAAATCTTCTTCCTCGACATCAAAAAAATCAGAATCCTTTACATCGAACATAGTTCACCATTTTACAATCTATGGGATTTTTTTTCAATCAGAACCAAAGGCGAAGTCCCGCTGTACAGGGAAAATTCACCGGCCGGATAAGGGGTGCCCACTTTCCGTCTTCTTTTTTGACACCGAAATAGGGATTCCAGACAGCCTGGGCAAAAAACTCAAGGTGCCGCTTAAAAAAGAAGAAATCGAGACCGGCTCCAAAACGACAGCCAGTGCCGAAGTCATAGCTTTTCTTCTCGAAGCAGGTGCCCAAGCTGATTCCCCAAAGGACAAAGTAATCAAGATGTTCGGCAAGCCGTTCATTAACGAACCAGTTATCAGCAAAAATCGAGACCGTATTTTCCTCCTGGTGGGCATTCATAAAAATTCCCCAGGGAGACTCGTCACTCCGGGCTGTAAAAGAAGCGGCACAAGATGGAGAAGTCGAGGCATTATAAGTAAATGAGCCGCCAAGCCCCACATGGGCGAAGACAAGCGGGCAAAAAGCAAGAAGCATTAAAGCAAGGAAAACTTTTTTCATCACTGTCATTATATCAAAAAACAGGTGTCTAGCAATCTTATATCTGCAAAAAAAATTCTGCCAGATTAGCGGTCAGCAGCCCTTCCGCCCTTCGCTCACGCTCATTGCCGTCTCAAAGAGGCGGCAACTCCGGGGCTACACGGCTGGGCAGGGACAGAAGAAACTCATTATGTGTGTTTTGTGGCAAAAATGGCGCGAGGGAGCGGAAACGGCTTACGAAAAGACTAGTCTGCGCTTTCGCTAAGCCGTTTTCACGACCGGGAGCCATTTTTTACTCGAATAAAAGACCGCCTTCACCCGCTTTGACGAGGATTTTGCTGTCTTCCCCAAAGCGTCCGGAGAGAATTTCCTTTGCAAGAGGGTTCTCCACATAAGTCTGGACGGCTCTCTTTACAGGTCTGGCTCCAAATGCCGGGTCATAGCCCACATCGCTCAGGTAATCGATTGCGCTCTGGTCGAAGTCAAGGGTGATTCTTCGGTCAGAAAGCCTTGTCTTTACCCGCTCCAGCTGATTTCTTACGATTCCGCCGATACAGTCCTTTGAAAGTCGGCTGAACATTACGATTTCATCAATTCGGTTGAGGAATTCCGGGCGGAAAGTCTGCTTCAAAAGCACATCCACAGCAGGGCGGACGGCCGTCATTTTGTCAGGCGTGTCGGCGTCAAGAATCAAATCGCTTCCCAGGTTGCTGGTCATAATGATAATCGTGTTCTTAAAGTCAACTACCCTGCCCTGACCGTCTGTAAGCCGTCCGTCATCAAGCACCTGCAAAAGCACATTGAAGACATCAGGATGGGCTTTCTCAACTTCATCGAAGAGAATCACGCTGTAAGGGCGGTGGCGGACAGCCTCTGTAAGCTGGCCTCCCTCATCATAGCCCACATATCCCGGAGGAGCACCAATCAGGCGGGTCACGGAGAATTTTTCCATATACTCGGACATATCGATTCGGGTAAGAGCTTTCTCATCGTTAAAGAGGAAGTCGGCAAGAGTCTTTGCAAGCTCTGTTTTTCCGACACCAGTCGGGCCTATGAACATAAAACTTCCCAGCGGGCGGTTGGGGTCGTTGAGGCCAGCCCTGTTTCTGCGGATTGCGTCACTTACGACAGAAACGGCCTCATCCTGGCCGATAACCCGCTTGTGCAGCACCGATTCAAGCTGAACATATTTCTGCTTTTCGCTCGTGAGCATTTTGGCAATTGGAATTCCAGTCCAGGCGCTTACGACGCGAGCGATGTCCTCTTCAGTGACTTCCTGCCTTAAAAGGGAATCTGAAACGCCATTGTCTTCTTTATTATGCCGCTCTTCATCGGCTTTCTGAGCCTCTGCCAGCTCCTTTTCAAGGGAAGGGATTT
>CAMOEE010000213.1 GCA_946611835.1 uncultured Treponema sp.
TGCGGCAATCAGCAAAAGCACCGGAGGACGAGTGTTTTATGTTTCCGGCGAGGAAAGCGCAGGTCAAATCAAAGGACGGGCAGACAGGCTCAAACTGGACACAAAGGGAATCGAAATTCTGTGTACGATGAGACTTGAAGACATAAAAGACGCTCTTGTGGCCCTGAACCCCCTTTTCGTGATTATCGACTCGATTCAGACAGTTTACTCGGTTGAGGCGGGAATTGTGCCGGGAACAGTGAATCAGCTGAAATATTGCGCAAATGAGCTTATCGGCTGGGTAAAAGAGCGGGATTCCGTGCTGGTAATGAGCGCCCATGTCACAAAAGAAGGAACTATCGCTGGCCCCAAGAGCCTTGAGCACATGGTGGATACGGTGGTTTCTTTTGAACGAAATGACGATGAAGTCAGATTTTTGCGGGCAATTAAGAACAGATTCGGAAGCGTGGACGAGCTGGGAATTTTCGCCATGACAGAAAAGGGACTTGAGGGTGTGGGAGACCCTAGCACGATGTTTATCACAAAGCGGACAGGGGCAATTCCTTCGGGAATAGCAAATTCCTGCGTTTTTGAGGGGAGCCGGGCCTTTTTGGTTGAGATTCAAGCCCTTACCGTGCCTGCGAAGGCCAGCATCAGCAGGGTTTATTCTGAAAAAATCGACTCAAATCGGGTGGCGCGAGTGGCGGCTGTCCTTGAAAAAAAGACTCACCTTAAATTCTCTGATCAGGATTTGTATGTAAATGTGGCCGGTGGCGTAAAACTCACTGAAAGCGCCATTGACGCGGCTCTGGCAGCAGCCCTCTACTCCGCCCGGACGGACATTCCTCTTTCAGAAAACAATGTGATTTTGGGAGAGTTGAGCCTTGCGGGAGAAATCCGCCCTGTGGCCCGCTTAAAGCAGAGAATCAAAACCGCGCGAGACTTGGGCTTCACGCAAATTGCCGCCCCGGAAAAAGAAGACGGCGCCCAGAAAGTGAGCACCGTAAGCGAGTTGGTGAAGGCGGTGTTTGGAAAATAAATGCGCCGCATGGACGCGGCGAAAAAGAAAAGAGAGAAAATTCTGTTTGCCTTTAGGTGAACAGAATTTTCTCGTTGGTTCTGAAAATTACAGGATGTAATTTTCAAACCTTGAACTGGTCGATTTGGCTTCCGATTCGGTAGATTGAACCGTTAATCGATGTCGTGATGTTCAAGAGCGAGCTGTCAGACTCTTCCATATTCTTGATGTTGCCCGACATGCTCTCAACCTGAGACTTAACTACATCAGATGAAGTCTTGAGGGAATCGATATTGCTGATGATACCCTGACGAGACTGGTCAACGCCGTCAGAAGCCGTGCGAACCTGCGCCGTGGCATCATTCATGTAGCTCAAAGCGTCGCCAATCTGCTTAGAACCAGCCGACTGCTCTTCCATTGCAAGTTTGATTTCACGAACCAAGTTGCCCGTACCCTGAATCTTTTCGGCAACGGCTGTAAACGAGCGGTCCGAAAGGCTTGAGGCACCTACAACGCCAGAAATTGCGCCAAGAATGCCTTTAAGCTGGGCGGAAATCTTTTTTGACTCGGCAGCGGATGTTTCTGAAAGTTTTCTGATTTCGTCCGCAACGACAGCAAAGCCCTTTCCTGCGTCGCCCGCGTGAGCCGCTTCGATTGCAGCGTTCATAGCCAGCAAGTTTGTTTCGGAAGCGATTGAAGAAATTACCTTATTTGCTTCGTTAAGCATTTTAGACTGCTCTTCAATCTGTTGGATTTGCTTGTTAACTTCGTGCTGCTGGGTAATACCCTTATCAACATCAACCTGAAGACTTTCAAATTCTTTTGCCATTTTTTCGACAGAATTTGAGACAGAAGTAATATTTCCAATCATCTGAGTAACAGCGGTAGAAGCCTGCTCAACTCCCTGCTCCTGCTTCTGTAACAAATCACGCAAAGCCTGAACAGCCTGAGATATCGTATCAACCGCTCCGACAGAATCATCAACTTTTGCATGTTGTTTTGAAATCTCTTCGTTAACGCCTTGAATTGACCTTACCATTTGCTCAAGGAAGTCAGCATTGTCCTGAACCATCTTTCCGAGCTGGTCACCATACACATGCAAGTCTTCTTTTGAATCCTTAAGCTCCGTAACGATAGAATGCAACTTTTCGGTAAAGACATTGAATCCTGATGCGAGATGCCCGATTTCATCCTTTGTATGAACAGAAATTCGTTTGGTAAGATCTGCATCTCCGCTCGCAATATCTTTAATAGCAACGCCGACATTTTTGAGAGGTTTGATTGCAAAATTTACAACGAATATACCGACGATAAAGGCTACGATAAGAGCAATGACTCCGATTATAATCATGCTATGAAGAACGACGGTAAGTCCAGAATAGAAATCAGAGTATGGAGCCTCACAAATAACGACCCAGTCACTTTCAAAAACAGCCTGATATGCGACTGCGAATTTTTCGCCCCGGACTTCATCATAGTAAACGCCAGTGCCGATATCACCCCCCTGCGTAATAGTATCGAGAAGAGGCTTCATTCCTTCAGCGGTATCATCATAGATTGAAACTCCATCACGGACTTTATCGATTTCTGTATGGGCGACATATTTGCCTGTGCGGGCATTGATAACAACTGGGTGAGAATACAGGCCGACTGTAATATTTTCGACAGTACGGCACAATTCCTCTGAATCTCGGACAGCTACAACTTCCGCTATCTGCTCGCCGTCATAGCCATATACCGGATATGCGTAAAATGTTGAAAGATTTCCATTGATAGGGCTCCAGTTTGGATCCATAATTGCGGGCTGCCCCTGCATTGAAACCTGAAGGTATTCTCGATCATGTAAATCACTGTATTTTTCGGTGGTAGTCCAGCCAACACCGTTCTGGTCGTAAATTGCCATGCCCCAATAGCCGTCCATGCCTTCGATGACACTGTTTGCCAAAGCCCATTTTTCATGCAAATCGACTTCGCTGTCTCGTATGGTTGAAAGATTTGCAAGAGACTGGAGCATTTTCATCTCACGGTCATTCAAATTGTGGATATCCGAGGCAGCGGCATGAGCAAGATTCATATTTCCGATATCGACTTGTGAAGAAAGTTCCCTTGATGACATTATGAAAGAAAAAACTACGATTCCGGCGCTTGCCAGAAAAATCACGCTTAAAAACGCGAGATTTATTTTTCCTTTTATACCTAACATTTTCTATCTCCTTTTTTTACTTTTAATATCTTATTTTAATTTGCTGAGTTTCGGAAAGCGGACTGTAACTTTTCCGTAATTTCCTGAAGGATAATTTGATAAATCTTTTGGTTGAGAACTTTTTCGGTATCTTTATCAAGGTCAGGACTGTCATCCCGTTTTATAAACATGAAAATACACAAGGATGAGTTTTCACCCTCCCGCTTCATGATGAGCACGGCATCAGAAGTGAATGAACATCCATTTATAGACAATGAGGCATCACGGATTTTTTCAAAAATCTGGAATCGTTCTGCGCCACCAGACAAATCGCAACGAAAATGCGAAAGATTGACATCAAGAATTGTTCCTGTAAATGAGGAACCTTTATATTCAAATTTAACGCTGCTAGATGGGTCACATTTTGCACGAACCAGGCTTCGACGACCACGAGCCCCACTCTGTTCAAGGACTTTATGGATTGAATCAAAATCACTGTGATTATGAGCGGAAAGAGCAAAGCAGCCTGCCCTGACATTTAAATCACGAAGATAGTAAGATTTTATGGCTTCTTCATCCGCTGGAGACTGGCGTGACAGATAAAACACTCCGATGAGGGTTTCACTTCCGATTGACTCCTGCAAAGAACGGATATATGACCGCCATTCAATTCCATCGACCGAAGCGTCAATATTGAAATAAAGGATGGATTCTGGAAAGAGCCTTATGATTTCTTTGACTTTTGCCTGCAAGGAACAAGAATAGTCATCATTTATAATAAAGGTTTGATAACCTAATGTCAGAAACTCCTCAAGATAAGCCTTGGGAATTAAAGATGTGTCAGGTGCAATAAAAAATGTTTTTCGACCAAAAAGTTCTATATCTGTTGGAGCCATAATGTTTTATTTTAATGCATAAAAGGGAAAAATGCGAATTTTTTTAATAATATTTTTAAATTTGTGATATAATTTTTATGTTATGAACGAGAAAATTGGAGATTTTAAACATTTTTTTACACAGGAACGGAACATTTCTTCCGCCTTTATCGACAGCTCCCTTAAAATGGGAATCGCCCAGTCCGTCCTTATGGTTCAGGACAATCTCACAGAATGCTTCAACAAATTAGGCTGTGACGGCGTAATCTATCGGGAAAAATACAA
>CAMOEE010000214.1 GCA_946611835.1 uncultured Treponema sp.
TATGCGAATTTTATGTCTTGGCGACAGTATTATGCAGTACAATGATTTTTCGACCTTTCCTCAGACTGGCTGGGTTCAGGAACTTTCCCGCTTTTTCCCTGTAGAAACAGTCTGGCTTGATTTCGCCCGAAACGGCCGCAGCACTAAGTCTTTCATTGACGAAGGGCGCTTCGTGCGAGTCATGGCCGAGGCCAAAAAGGGTGATTTCGCCCTGATTCAGTTTGCCCACAATGACGAGAAGGACGACCCAACCCGACATACAAGCCCGGAAGCAGGAGGCTCTTTCCGGAAGAATCTTTCGTATTTCGTCCGCGAACTGCGCTCAAAGGGCCTTCTTCCTGTCCTTTTGACACCAATGGCCCGCCGCATGTTCGACAGCGAAAATCCCGGAGCAAAACCTGTGAATTCTCACGGCCAATATCCTGCTGCAATCATGGAATGTGCAAAGGCTGAGAAGGTTCCTTGCATTGATATGACCAGCCTGACAATGAAGCTTCTTGAAAAGGAAGGATTTGCCGCATCCCGCCGTTTTTACATGAACTTTGACTCAGGCCTTTATGAAAACTTCCCGGAAGGCCGAAACGACAACAGCCACCTCCGCCCTGAAGGCGCTTACGCATATTCCCTTCTTGCCGCGGGCGAAATCAAAAAAATTGCAGAAAACTTCCCGGAATATGCCGAATTGTCAGAAAATTGCATGAAAGGCTGTGAAAGCCCCTTCAATGAGGTCGAAGCCAACCCTGAAGACAGCGCCAACGCCGAAATCGACGATGAATACACTGTTTTTAAGTAAAAGGCACATTCCCCAAATCAATTTATAGCATTTTCTACGATTTACTATACACTGTCATCTTGACCAACACCGCTATTTTCTGATAGTATATAATCCACTTCGGGCCATTAGCTCAGCGGTTAGAGCAGAGGACTCATAATCCTTTGGTCCTTGGTTCAAATCCAAGATGGCCCAACAGTTTCGTAACGAAGTGAGAAACTGTATGTAAATCACTTCCAATAGGCCAAACGGTAGCTTAAGCGGACGTATGGCCCAGTATTTTCGCAACGAAGCGAACGACTTTCCCTTATTTCCTATCTCCAGAAAATACTCCACAAAAAGAGCCAGATAAAGCACATCACTGTAATAATTTTAATGCCTGTCCCAAGCAAAAAGCCTTTGAAGGCACCGAAAGCCGCTTTTAGTGCTCTTTTTGCGTCTCTTGAGTCGTGAATCATCTCGCCTATGTAGGCTCCGGCAAAGGGCGCAATCAAAATGAAAATCGGCCCTAGAAAAAAGGCAACGACAAGACCGATTGTGCATCCCCAGGTTGCGGCCTTGCTTCCGCCTGCTTTTTTGGTCATTATCGAAGGAAAAATGTTGTCCATAACGGTGACGAAAATGGCGGCAATTCCAGTCGCAATCAAAATCCAGATTTCAATCTGCGAGTAATTTGAAAAGTGAGCCGCCAGAAGTCCTGCCCATGCAATAGGAGGGCCTGGTAAGACTGGCAGAACCGTGCCAATAAGCCCCACCAGAAGCAAAACTCCCGCCAGAATTGCAAAAAACAGAGTTGCGTCTAAGTGCATAGAAACTCCAGAATCAGATTTTGAAACAAAATTAAAGTTTCATTCAACAATTATACATGGATAATCTGTATCACACAAGGAGAAATTTGCAGAATGCTACAAATCCCACCACTGGGCGGCAGACTGGTCTGCAAGCTGAATCAGTAGAACGAGGGGATTTTGAAGAAGATTTGAATAATTGTAGGTTTCCATGGGAGCGAGGTCAGAAAAACCCATGTGACGGCTTATTGCCTCGATTACATTCCGTCGTTTTAGAAGATGTGGCATTGACTCCAGCAGAAGAAGGACTGATTCGTTTCCGTGGCCGAGATTGCGCAAATCCGACTTGGTCTTGTAAAAAGGCTCATACTTCCAGTTTCCGTTGAAATCTTTTGTTTTCCGGCTTTCTGTGGCGTAGGCCCCGGCCTTGCAAAAATCGTGGGCAATGGCTGAGACAAAAACATCCTCAGCAGTAAAAGGAAACTGGCCGTCCCGCTTTGAAAGGGCAAAATTTTCAGCAAAAACCGGGGCGAATCGCAGTGCCTGTACCGCCACCAGAAGGGAATGAGCGGCAAGTCCGCCCTTTATATTTCCGTGAAAGCGGGTGCTGGCAGGGCTGATCCAAAAATCGTGGCCTTCCATCCAGTTTTTGAGGGCTTCAAGCGGCTCTTTTTCTTCGATAACAAAATCTGCCATCAAAAGCGCCGTTTCTTTTACCAGCTCCGGTGAGAAAGTTCCGTCTTTTTGGATCGGCTGCTTCTCGTCAAAAATTGCAAGAAGCGAGCTGACTTGATTTTTTAGGTTCGTGTTTTCTGACATATTGTTTTATGGGCGTTCCCTGCCCTGCGGGCAGGTCGGGCTTTCCGCACTTTCGCTATCGCTCCATTCCGCCGCTCCCTGCGGTCGCTCTGGAACTGCTTCGCAGGTGCTGCAATCCCTAACGCTTTATTACAGTGTAGCGATTGTGCGTTCGAGGCGGGCCAATGAACGCTCTTTGCCCAAAACTGCGATTGAACCGATGAGAGGCGGAGAAACCCGGCTTCCTGTAACTGCCATACGGACAGGCATCATGAAGTCACCAAGTTTGATTCCCAGCTCCTCAGCCTTTGCCTTTGCGAAGTTCTCCGCTCCCTCGTGGTCTGTCTCAAAGACTTTTGCCACAAATTCCCTTGCATTCTCCAGAACTTCTTTTGTTTTTGCCTGGTCGAGTTTTTTCGGGATAAGCTGCTCAACTGGAGGAACGGCAGGCTCAGTGAACATAAAGTGAACCATTTCTGCTGCCTCAGTAAGGAACTTAAGGCGTTCCTGAATGAGAGGCATGAGTCCCATGAGCGTCTTTTTGACATCGGCAGAAGTCATGTTCATTGACTTGTCTACGCAATAAGGCTCTCCGTCATCGCCCAAAGCGACACCGCTGAATTCAGGGCCGACATTTGGCTTTGGCTGCGGATTCTCCGGGTTGATTTCAAGTCTTGCATCTCCTGTTCCTGTGATGAATGGAAGAGTCCACTTGTAAAGTTCTTCTGTTGAAAGCTGGCGGATATAGTTTGCGTTGTAGAATTCCAGCTTTTTGTAGTCAAATACAGCCGGAGCCTTGTTGAGGTGCTCAAGCTTGAATCTCTCTGCGAGTTCTGGAAGTGTATAGAAATCACGGCCTTCTTCGTATGAGCAGCCCAGCAAAGCAACATAGTTTACGATTGCCTGTGGAAGATATCCTCGTGCACGGAACTCGTTGAGTGAAGTTGAGCCGTGTCGTTTTGAAAGTTTTTTGCCGTCCGAACCGTTTACCATTGGAAGATGGCAGAATTCAGGATGCTCCCAGCCGAAAGCTCTGTACATCTGAACATGGAGCGGGGTAGAAGGAATCCATTCCTGAGCGCGCATTACATGGCTGATTTTCATCAAGTGGTCGTCAACGATGTTCGCAAGGTGATATGTCGGGAAGCCGTCGCTTTTGAGCAAAACCGGATCCGGGGAAATGTCCTCGTTTTTCCATGTGATGTCGCCCAGCAAGTGGTCATGGAAAGTTGTCTCTCCTTCAAGAGGCACTTTGAGGCGGATTACATAAGGTTTTCCGGCATCAAGATTTGCCTTGATTTCCTCTGGAGTGAGGTGACGGCAGTTTCGGTCGTAGCCCGGAGCCATTTTGTTCTCGGTCTGGATTTTTTTGATTCGCTCCAGTCGCTCAGCATCGCAGAAGCAGTAGTAAGCCTCGCCTTTGTCTACGAGCTCCTGTGCGTATTTTTTGTAAAGCTCAAATCTTTCTGACTGAACATAAGGACCGTATTCGCCGCCTTTTTCGCCGCCTTCGTCCCATTCAATTCCCAGCCATGCCATTGTATCGTAAAGATTTTTGACATATTTTTCATCGTATCGGGTGCGGTCTGTATCTTCGAGACGGAGAATGAATTTGCCGCCCTGAGAGCGGGCATAAAGATAATTGAAAAGTGCAGTGCGGACGCCACCGATGTGCTGCATACCTGTTGGTGACGGTGCATATCGAACTCTAACTTCTGACATATTTTCCTCTATAGAATTAAGATAAAGTGAATCTATTATAATGAATTGATGATTTATATTCTATAAGAAAAGTCATGCTTGGAAGTAACCGCAAATCCACGGATGGATTTGCGGTTCGATTTATTCCCCCAGCATCATACGGTCGTTCAAATCTCCGGCTGCGCTGAATTTTTCAAGCAGGTCCTCGACTTTGAGGTTCTTTTTTTCTTCGCCACGGA
>CAMOEE010000215.1 GCA_946611835.1 uncultured Treponema sp.
ACATTTGCTTCCTGCAACATCTGAGACTGAGCCTCGATTTCAGTGATTCGGTCGTTGACAGCCTTCTGTTTTGAAATACCAGTCTGAGAGTTAGCACGCAGCTCATTGAATGAATGGGCCATTTTTTCCATTGAGCCGTTGACTGAAGAAATGTTTCCGATCATCTCCTCGACAGCCGCAGAAGCCTGGGTTACACCAGAAGACTGGCTTTCAATCATGCGCTCAAGGCTCTCGATATTTGATGCAATTTCGTTTACAGCTCCTGCCGTCTGTGAAACCGACTGGTTCTGGCTGTCAATCTGCCTCTTCATTGAGTCGATGTTTGCGATAATCTCTGTGATAGAAGAAGCCGTGTCCTGAGTTGCCCCGGAAAGATTTTCTCCGGCCACCATAAGCTCGTCTTTTGAAGATTTTACATCGCCGATGATGTTCTGCAATTTGCCGGCGAATTTGTTGAATCCGTTGACGACCTCGCCGATTTCATCCTGAGATTTAAGCTCGATTCGCTTGGTGAGGTCAGCGTCACCTGAAGAAATATCGTTGAGGGTGACTTTTACACCGTTTAGAGGCTTAAGGAGAACACGGAGGAATACAGAAGCAACAATGACAAGAACGACAACGAGAACAACGATTATCGGAATGATAATCATAACGATTTGCCGCATGATGTTAGTGACTACATCCATCGATTTTGCAACGAAGAGCATTCCAGAAATATTGCCTGCTCCATCCTTGATAGGTGCATAAACGGTAAGGTAATTTTTGCCGGCAATTTTGTTTGAGCCTTCGTATCGCTCACCGTCTGTAAGGACTTTCTTGATGATAGCCTGATTCTCCAGCTTTGTGCCGACAAGATTGTTTCCTAAAGTTGTTGAAGCCCTGGTGTCTCCCTCAAACATGGTGCACTCAAGTTTGTATGTATTTTTGATTGCGTTTACGAATTCAGGGTCTACCATGCTGTATGTGCCGACAACCGTACCTACGACCTTGCCATTGCTTTTAATCGGATATGCGTAGACAAGGCTGTAAGTGTAGATTTCAGTGGACTCATAGCAATATTCTTTATTACCTTTTAAAGCCTCTCTTACAGCCCAGGAATTGGCAAGACTTGTTCCGAATTTGCCGTTACCGCCGACAATGCGGCCTGTTTCGTCCGTAGCAAGAAGATAATCAATATCGAGGACTTTTTTTTGCTCAACGGTAAGATTGTTGGCTGTTTCCCAGTCATTATTTGCCAGGGCCGCCGCAAGACGGGTTTTATCGGCAAGAACCAGAGTTGAATACTCCAGCTGAGTGCGCCAGTTATCAAGAGTATCCATGACACCAACTTCTGAAGTCTCAAGGTTTTCGAGGGTCATGCTTGTGACCTCAGAACTGGTGATTTTTGAAGCAACGAATCCAACAGCCGCTGACGCCACTATAATAGACACGGCCACCAGAATACCGATTTTCGTAGCAAGTTTTAAGCTTTTCATTTTTTCTCCTATTTTAAGCAATTTCATCCATTTTCAAATATATTTCTATTATATGGGAAATTTTCAGTATGTCAAATTTCTTAAACTTCAATACATACTATGTTTCCCTAATTCTCGAAAATATCAATTTTTCTATCTTCTCTTGTGGATTTTTTACTCTATAAATGCTAAAATTCTGCCATGCTTGATTCTTCTAATTTCAGGAGAGCCGTCAAGTTCACCATGCCTGTCTTCTTCGGCTACATTGCGGTTGGTATACCCTTCGGTCTCATGGTCGTAAACGCCGGCTTCTCATGGTGGCTTGCCTTGCTTATGAGCCTGTTCATATTTTCTGGAACAGGCCAGTACATCGCAATTGCGTTCTTCTCTTCTGGAATTGCCGGAACAAACACCTTCATGGGTTCGCTTATTGCAATTCTTGGAATCGAGTTTTTTATCGGACTTAGACATGTCTTCTATTCACTTTCTTTAATCGAAAAATATCAGGCTACAGGCAAATGGAAATTTCTTTTAATTTACACAATCACCGACGAAACCTTTGCCCTCGTTTCTTCATGTAACATTCCAAAAGATGCCGAAAAAGGAAGCTATCTTGCGGTCATCTCTCTATTTGATTTTCTATACTGGGTTTTAGGAACATTAATCGGCGCAATAATCGGAAATTTCATTCCGACGGGCTATCTCAATGGCGTCGACTTTGCACTCACAGCACTTTTTGTAGTCCTTATGATTAATCAGATTCGTGCAAGCCAGAATTTCATTCCATCTCTGGTAGGAATTCTTACATCAATCATTGCTGTCACGCTCTCTTATATAGAAGTAAATGGTCACGCAATCCTGCCGTCACAGCACATAATCCTCACGGGTCTTTCCCTCGGAATCTTCGTGATGATTTTCATAAGACAAATTTTCCAGCCAGGGGAGGCAAAATGAAACTTACATCACCCGAAGCTGTCGTTGTCACCCTCGCAATCGGCGTGATGATGCTGGTCCTAAGGCTTATTCCCTTTCTGATTTTTTCAAAACGCCACACGCCAAAGTTTTTTTCCTTTATCGAAAAATTCATTCCGCCTCTCTCAATTGCAGTTCTTTTCGTTGTCTGCATAAAATCCAGCACAAGCGATTTGATTGTCGCGAACCCTAAATTTATCGAAGAAATTCCTTCGGTAGTCTGCGCGGTCCTTTCAATCTCGGTAACAGCCCTTCTTCACATCTGGAAAGGAAACGCAATGATAAGCATTTTCGGCGGCACGATTCTATACATGATTTTAAATTATTTTTTCTGATTTATTCTATTATTTGATTGATTATTTCAACCAAATGAACTATAAAAGATTTTACAAGAGGATTTACTACATTGAAAGGAAGTCAGGTTTCAATCAAGAATGTTCACAAACATTTCGGGGATTTTGTCGCTCTCGACAGCATTGATTTTACTATTAAACAGGGCGAATTCTTCACCCTGCTGGGGCCTAGCGGTTGCGGTAAGACAACTCTTCTCCGTATTCTCGCGGGCTTTGAATTCCCGGACGAAGGCACGATTCTTTTTGATGACACCGATGTCACCGAGCTTCCGCCCAACAAGCGCCATTCAAACACAGTTTTCCAGAATTACGCTCTTTTTCCCCACCTCTCAGTTTACGAGAACATAGCCTTTTCTCTCCGTCTCAAAAAAGAAGACAAAAAAATCATCGACGAAAAAGTGCGCCACTATGTTCATCTGGTGGAGCTTGACGAGCATATCTACAAAAAGCCAAATCAGCTTTCTGGCGGTCAGAGGCAGCGTGTAGCAATCGCCCGTGCCCTCATTAACGAGCCAAAGGTTCTTTTGCTTGACGAGCCTCTTTCTGCCCTTGACGCAAAATTGCGCTCGAATCTTCTGGTTGAGCTAGACCGCCTTCATGACAAAATCGGCATAACCTTCATTTTCGTAACCCACGACCAGAGCGAGGCCCTTGCGGTCTCAGACAGAATTGCGGTTATGAATCACGGTCATGTTTTGCAGGTCGGCACTCCCTACGAAATTTACGAAAGCCCTGCCACCCAGTTCGTCGCCCAGTTCATCGGCGAGACAAACCTTTTTGAGGCCAGCGTCGTAAAATGCGAGAGCTACAAGGTTGAGGGCAAGGCTGACATCGAGCACATGGTCACCCTCAATGTTCCCGCCCTTGGACTTCAGGCTCAGCTTACGGGCGACACTCAGGCCACAAAAGAAGAAGTCAAGAACATCCTCGTTACCGATTACGAGCACACCGATGAAGGCCAGAAAGTCGCTTTCACCGTTCGCCCCGAAAAAATCCGGATTACCCTTGAAGAGCCGAATGTAAACGGCCGAAAGGACATAAATGTTTTCAAGGGAATCGTCGAAGAGCCTGTCTACACTGGCTTCCAGTCAAAATTCTATGTAAAACTTGAAAAGACAGGAACAATCGTAAAAGTCTTCAAGCAGCACCAGAACTACCTTGACGATGGCCCGGAAATTCAGTGGAAGGACACGGTCTACATCTCATGGTCAGCCGAAGACGGCTACATCGTAGAGGACATTGAGAAGTGAGAAGTTAGGAATGAGGAGTTAGGAGTTTAGGGGGGGGGAAGTCTCCCCCTACGCGCCCACTTCGTTGGTCGCTACCCCCTCTGCGTGGGACACCCCCGCAACGCCCCCTTACGCCACCTCCATGTGGCGCATTGATTTTGTTTTAGGAGATTGCCGTGAAAAAGAAAAATCCAGGTCCGTTTTATTCTTACCCGATGGGAATTTGGTTTTCGCTCTTTTTTGTCGTTCCGCTGGCTATTATCGTGGCTTATTCTTTTATGAAGC
>CAMOEE010000216.1 GCA_946611835.1 uncultured Treponema sp.
ATGACGCTGTTGCCCGAATCATGAAGAGCGAGGGCGGTATGCTCTGGGCCTGCAAAAACTACGACGGTGATGTCATGAGCGACATGATTGCATCAGCCTGCGGAAGCCTTGCCATGATGACCAGCGTTCTCGTAAGCCCTGACGGAAAATACGAGTACGAGGCAAGCCATGGAACAGTTCAGAAGCACTATTACCGCTACCAGAAAGGGGAGCGCACATCGACAAATCCTGTGGCACTCATCTTCGCCTGGACAGGAGCACTGGCAAAGCGGGCAGAGCTTGATAACACTCCGGAACTCGCTGATTTTGCAAAAAAACTGGAGAAAGCTACCCTCGACACAATCGAGGAAGGAACAATGACAGGTGACTTGGCTCGCCTTGCCAACCCACCTGCAAAAAAGACAGTCGATAGCTGGGAATTCATAGACGCAATCGCAGCAAAACTGTAATTTTTTAACCACAGATTACACAGATTAAAAAATTATAATCTGTGTAATCTGTGACATCTGTGGTTTATTCTTTTATTCAGAAAAATTTTCAGTTTTCCACTTTCAATTTTCAATTTTCTAAAGTTCTTCGATAGTTTTATTCTGATAATGAAGGCTCATAGCGATGGCATTTGCCGCCGTTATGAGCAAATCCATGTCTTTGTACTGCCAGATTCTTGCCACAGAAGTTGAGTCCGCCCGGATATAGCCGAAAATTTCATTGTTAAAGCTGATTGAGGCATAAATCGTTGATTTGATTCCCTGCTCCCGGCACTCTTCCAGAAGCTCATTTTGTTTTATGTTCTCAAGGTGGCTCACATCGTTGAGACTGTAAATTCCCATTGTCGGACTTACATTATCCATAAAAAACGGCGTGCTGATTGACTTGAAGTCCTGAGAAAGGGCAAGAGAGTGAATCTGCGAGAAGAAAAGGCCTTTTCGGGTTTGAATCGCAATGTGGTCAATCATCAGGTTTGAGCCGAGAAAGAGAAGCAAATCTTTGATTCCGTCCTGAAGGTGAGGGGCTGAGTTCAAAAATCGGAAAATCTGATTGTGCATCTGCATTGAGCTTATCGTAGTGTCGTCAGAGGCATGCAGCTGAATGTTCTTGTGTTTTGACTCAAGGTAAATGATAAAGCAGTTCCGCCCTTTGATTTTCCCCCGGTAAAGGGCCTTGTCGGTAAGCTCAAAAAGTGAATCGTAATCCTGTGCGTCCAGAGGAAAGCGTGAGAGGCCGAAAGTGCAGGTGAGAAAAAGGTTTTCTGAGTCAGGCGGCTTGATTCCGTCAATGGTTTTATGAACTTCCCTCAAAAGCGACCAGACTGCATCATAGTCTTTGATTTCGGGAATTACGACCATGAATTCGTCTCCACCGAAGCGGCCGACAACTCCACGGTCTCCAAAACCTTCTTTGAGCTTGGCCGCCATAAATGAGATTACATGGTCGCCGATTGTGTGGCCGTAGTTGTCGTTGACATTTTTGAAGTTGTCGATGTCAACGAGGCAAAGGCAAAATGGCTCTCCCTTTTTTATGAGATGATTTGCATAATTTACGATTACATCCCTGGTGTAAAGGCCTGTGAGAGAGTCCGTCTGTAAATCTTTGTTTTCAAAAAAGCCTGCTTCCATTTGATATAAATTTACTTGATTTTTGGGCAGCCGTCAATTTTATTCTTCTGGAATCGGCATTTTCTTCTTTTCATCCGGCTTTTTTGAATCGTTCATGAAGTCTTTGCCGGCTTTTGCCTTGTCTGCCTTGTCTGCCTTGTCTGCCTTGTCGTCTTTCTTTTCTTCTTTTGCCGTGAGATTAAGTTTTCCTTTGACTGTGAGAATCCCCTCAGGACTGAGGACGGCCTTCAGATTTCCATTGTAGAAGGCTTTGAGGGCTTTATTTCCTTCGTCCAGAATAAATTCTGCTTTTTGCTCAGGATTTTCGGAATCTTCCTTTGAATCTGGAGTTTTTGCCTCGCCCCCGGCATCTTCTGTTTTTGCTTCCTGTTTTATGTAAAAACTGCCCGGAACTGAAAGCAAGCCATTTTCATCAGTTATGATTTTGTAGCTGTACCCACGGCGGCTGAAAGTTATGGTGAGTTTTTTGCCTTCCTGATTGATTTGGAAGTTATCAGATTTGATATGGTCGGAACTTGAAACTGCATAGAGACAGAGGCAGTAAAGGCCTTTTGGAATTTTAAGAACCTTTGCTTCTTTATCAAGGACCGCTTCCCTGAGGTTTTTTGTGCTGTGCAATTTTGATGCCCCTGAAACTGCATCGAAAGAATCATTGTATTTTGTGGAAGTCGTGCTCCAGTTAAAGCGGTTCTTTGAATTCTCTTTTTTTGTATCGAAGAGAAAATCAATTTTGAGATGATCATTCTGGATTTCTGCTTTTTTTTCTGATGCAGGAGCAGTCTGTTCTTCTGCAGTGTCTTTCTTTCCAGAAGAGAAAGATGGCTGAATTAATAGAAAAAAGATGAATAAAAGTAAAATGCGTCTGATAGTTTTCATGTCGTTAATAATATCACATGAATTTGAAATTTGAACAACAAAAAAACTCCACCCGCTTGAGTGGAGTTTGTGTCATGCCCGGATTTGAGCCGAGCTGATTTTAAGAAAGCTTAGTAGATGAAAGCAACACCAAAGCGGAAGTCAACATTGAAGCTTCCCGGGTAGACTGCGTAGCCGTCGCTGTGTTTGCTTGAGTCGCTCGTGGTTTTTGTCTCTGTGCCCCGAACTGAGAAACCAATCAGGTTTGTGTAAAAGTTTGTACCGGCGAAGAGACCAACATGGTCGCCGAGTCGCACAGCTGCGTCAACATTGAAACCGATTGTAGTCCAGAGTGAGAATGCCCAGTCTTCTTCGTCGTATTTAACACCACTCTTTGTGTAGTTGTAGTTTCTTGTACCAAACCAGCCGTTTACGCCGAAAGTTCCGTGCAATGCAAGAATGAAGCGGTCAGAGTTGACAGGAGCGCCTCCGATACCGAATGAATACTTCTGGATAAGACCACCGAATGCTTTTGCCGCATCTCCGCTGACAGAGTATGTGCTTGTGCTTCCGTTTGCTTTTGTTTCGACCTCGTCCAGCCACAAGGCTGCATAACCAATCTCACAGTTGATGAATTTTGAGAAGTTGCCCGGTGTTACTGTGAGGTGGTGATACATAAAATCAAAACCTGCGCCATTGAACTTGTTGTAGGTCTCGATACCATTCGATGAGTCGTACCATGTCTGGTTCATAACAGGAACGGAAAAACCGATTGAGTGAATTGAGCGGTCTTCCTCGTCTGCGAATGCGATGCCTGCGCACATAAGAAGTGCTGCGACAATACCTAGTGTCTTTTTCATAAAGTCTCCTTTTTGCTAAGAAATTCCTTAGCGATTAAACTTAATTATATCTACCCCCCCCCCATTTGTCAAGAGTATTTTAATGTTTCTGTAGTGGTGTAAGAAAATGCTGCGCCCGCTATGGAGCAGTGGCGAAGCCAGTGACCGCAACGAAGTGAGGACACCGAGCGTTAGCGAGCGGCGGAACAGCGGTAGGTAGTTGACCGCGCTCTTATTCCCATAAATCTACTAGGCAATTGTTTCTTTTTCATTGTCTAAAAGGCAAAAATTCAGTATATTTCTCTCATGGCAAACTTACTTGAAATTCAAAACCTTAATGTTGATATAGAAAAAAAACATGTCATCGACGGCGTGAATCTTGTGGTGAATCCCGGCGAAACTCATGTTCTTATGGGCCCGAACGGTGCCGGAAAGTCTACCCTGGGCTACACAATTATGGGAAATCCCCGCTATACAGTCTCTGGCGGAAAGATTTTCTTTGACGGCGAGGACATCACAGAGCTGGGAGCCGACAAAAGGGCTGCAAAGGGCATTTTCCTTTCCTTCCAGCAGCCTCTTGAGGTTCCGGGCATTTCCCTTGAGTCTTTTATCCGCACTGCAATCCAGCAGAAAACCGGCGAGAGGGTAAAGCTTTTCCAGTTCCAGAAAGAGCTCAAGGCGACCATGCAGCTTCTCAACATGGACGAAAGCTACGCCAGCCGCGATTTGAATGTTGGTTTTTCTGGAGGCGAGCGCAAAAAGAGCGAGATTCTGCAGCTTCTCATGCTCAAGCCCCGCCTTGCCATTCTTGACGAGACGGACTCAGGCCTTGATGTTGATGCCGTGCGCACGGTCTCAAAGGGCATCGAGGAATACCAGAAGCGTATGAACGGAGCGCTTATCATCATCACCCACTCAACAAAGATTCTCGAGAGCCTTTCCGTTGACCACACTCATGTCCTTGTCAAAGGAAA
>CAMOEE010000217.1 GCA_946611835.1 uncultured Treponema sp.
AGCGCGCTTGGTTTGGGACCAAGATGTCGCAGGTTCGAATCCTGTCATCCCGATAAAAGGCTGTCTGTTAAAGACAGTCTTTTTTTTATGTCAATTTTTTTTCATTTCCTAATCTTGAGCCTGCTTATATAAAAAATTGTTATAAAAAAGTTGAAAATCTTACTGTTTTGCATTAAAGTATCATTATGAATGTTCCGATGGGGGGGGGTGCATGTTTTTTTGCTCCGCAATCGCTCTGGTTTTATGTGTATTGTTGACTCCATTTATTATTGCGCTTTGTAAACGAAACAATTGGTATGATGAGGTTGATCCTCGAAAAGTTCATGAGGGTTCAATTCCACGGCTTGGTGGAATAGGAATTTTTCTATCTTTTTCATTAGCTTCTTTTGTTTATATCAATTTTTTTTCTGATTTTGATTTTAGCTTTGCTTTCCCGGCTTTCCTTGCCGGTCTCATAATCTTTGTTTTCGGTGTTATCGATGACTTCCTTAATTTAAGGGCAAAACTCAAATTCTTGATTCAGATTATTGCAGCCCTTGTCGTTGTTTGCAGCCCTCTTTATTTCAGGTCTTTTTTGGGAATAAGCCTTAATCCTCTTGTAGGGCGGGGTCTTACTTTCATCTGGATTTTGTTCCTGGTCAATGCATATAACCTTATCGACGGACTTGATTTGCTTTGCGGCGGTCTTTCTTTTCTCACTTTGCTTGTGGCCGGAATCTGTCTGACCAAGCTCGGCCAGCCTGTAGGCAATCTTTTGGTGCTTCTTTGTGCCGCTATTTTGGGCTTCCTTTTCTTTAATAAGCCCAAGGCAAAAATCTTTCTCGGTGACGGTGGAAGTCAGTCTTTAGGTTTTTGTATTGCCATGATTCCTGTTTTCCCGATAAAGGGCGGTTTTGAGCAGGTAAAGCTTCTTTATGCCCTGCTTCTTGTTTCTATTCCTGTGACAGATGTCATCGCTGCAGTTATTCGTCGTACAAGGGAACACCGTTCCTTTTTCAGTGCGGACAGGGGGCACATACATCACAAGCTGATTAATATAGGTTTTTCAAAGCTTTCTGCGGTGGTTATTCTGCTTTTAATCCAGTTTTTTATCGATATCGCAGCCTTTGCCGCAATTTTTATGGCAAGAACGAAGGATTCTATAATCCTGCTATGTGTGAGCATTGTTCTTGTCTGGAGTTTCTTTATACTGCTCCATTATGTTAACCGTGCCGTTAATATAAAGCATCGTGGTCATTTATCTGAGGCACCGCAAGAGGAGCATTGATAATTATTGAAAAATCTCCTTTTTTTTGATAAACTCTGCACCATATTATAAAATTAAACTAGGGTATTTTTCGCATGGAAGAAAATGTTAATGTCCAGCAGGACGATGAAATTTCTTTGATTGATTTGTTTGCCGTGCTCCTGCACTACAAATGGATGATTATAGTTCTTTCCGTTTTGGCAATGATTTTTTCAGTCGTATTTGCGATTATTTCTATAAAAATGCCGCCTGAGAAATCGCCCCTTCCAAATGTCTACACTCCCAAGGCTGAGATGCTCATTCAGGAAAGTTCTTCTGGCGGCGGATTGTCATCAATGCTTTCTTCTTCCGGCCTTGGAAGCCTTGCGAGCCTTGCAGGCGTAAATGTCGGAAGCGGCGGTTCTTCAAACGCAAGCCTTGCAAATTACCTTATTTCCTCAAATGCACTTCTTGATGCCGTTACTGATGAATTCAAAATAATCGAAAAATTCAAGATTAAAAAGTCCGTCCGTGCCTCAAGCCGAAAGCTCCTTTCAAAAGTTTTAAAGGCCGAAGTGGATACCGAAACAGGAGTATTCACTGTTTCTTTTACGGATATTGATCCTGTTTTTGCCCAGTCAGTCGTAAATTTCGTAGTCGACTGGATGAGTAATAAATTCGATGAGCTTGGCCTTGACAATAACAAGATTCAGAAAGAAAACCTGGAGCGCAACATTCAGTCAAGCTACAACGAAATCCTTAAAATCGAACGGGAAATCAAAAAACTGGGTGCCAGCGTAGGTTATGCCGGAAATGCATGGGATATTCCGTCAATCACTACCGGAACGGCAAAATTGCAGCTGGAGCTTGAGGCCCAGAAACAGGTCTATACTCAGCTTAAAACTCAGTATGAACTTTTAAAGGTAAAAATGCAGAGCGAGACTCCTGTATTCCAGATTCTTGCCCGGCCGGAGGTTCCTGACCTTAAATCTGGCCCGAGCCGTGGAAAGCTTTGTATTATTATTACTTTTGCTGTATTCTTCATGTCTGTTTTTCTGGCCTTTGCCTTAAACGCATGGAAGAATATCAAAAATGACCCGGAAGCCATCGAAAAACTTCAGCTCAATCGGAAAAAAAATTAAGATAAGAGATTTAAGATGAACAAAATAAAAAAATGCCTTGTTTTTGCAACTCTGTGTTTTACAGGTTTTTCTATGAGCGCACAGAACCTTAACGAACTGAAGAAGAAATATTCTGGAGAGCAGGAAGTTAACGGTACCAAAGTAAAAACCTCAAGCACTGATATCACGAAATTTTCTGATTCATTGAAGACTATTGACTCTTCAAGCCTTGATTCTGACTCAATGACAACTATTATTCCTAATCCTCAGGTAGCGATGGCGGTTTCCTATTATCCTGTCACAGCCGGCGATGTCTATACCCTTGGCTTTGCGGTCGGAACAACTCCGATAACATACACAATTCCGGTTGATTCTACGTACAAAATTCGAATCGCAAACATGGGCGTTATAAATTGTGCCGGCCTGACATACCTGCAGCTTAAGTCTCAGGTTGAGGCTCTTGTCCTGAGAAACTATCCCATGGGCGGAGTTCAGTTTGTCCTTACGACGCCATCAACATTCCTGGTGAACATTGTTGGTGAGGTTGAGCAGACCGTTATTCGGAACGCATGGGCTCTCACACGGCTCTCAACGCTTGTAAAGCGAAGCCTGACGACATATTCATCAATAAGAGAAATTACAATCGAAAGTGCTGACGGAAGCAAAAAAAACTATGACTTGTTTATGGCCATGCGAAAAGGTGATTTGTCACAGGATCCATTTTTACGGCCGGATGATAAAATCATTGTTAACAGGGCAAAGAGAATCGTTACGATTGACGGAGCGGTTGAAAGACCTGGAACTTATGAAATCCTTGAAAATGAGAATTTAAAAGAACTTATTGAAATTTATGGAAATGGTCTTGAGCCTCTTGCTGACACCTCTCGAATTGAGATTACACGGAACACTTCGGGTGAGAAGGGTGCCGGCAAAAAGACTTATCTTTCAAAGTCTGACATAGATTCAAATTTCCAGCTAGAGTCATATGATTTTGTAACAATCGAAAGTTATTCTGATTTCAAACCAGTTGTTTTTGTCGAGGGCGCAATCAATACCGATGTAGACACAGAGCTTGAGTCATCGACAAGAATTCCGGCACCTTTTGTTCCAGGTGAAGATTATGCTTTTTTTGCACGACGAAACAAAAGCTGGTTTACTGCAACGAGCGACCTCTCCAAGGCCTATGTAATTCGTGACGGAAAGACTATTGCTCTTAACCTCAATCCGATTTTGTATGACTCAGATTATTACACAAGTGAAAAGATTGAGCCGAACGATACTCTCGTGATTCCCTTCCAGCAGTATTTTGTTTCCGTTGCAGGTTCTGTCGCAAAGCCTGGCCGATATCCTTATATTCCGGACAGAACATATGAATATTACATTGGTCTTGCTGGCGGATTTGATAAAACCAAGAATTCGTGGGAATCCGTTAATATTTTTGATATAAACGGAAAAAAACTTCCTAAAAATGCTTTTATCACGCCAGAATGTACGATTACTGCAAAAACGAACAGTGCGTTGTATTATTTTAATCAGTATGCACCTGTTATTACGACGACACTCACCGCTATAGTTTCGTTTATCACAATAAAAACTTATATTGATTCGCAGAATTAGAATTAATAATTACAAGTGCATTGTAATTTTTTTTGTATTTTGTCTTTGCCTGGTATTAAGCCAGGCTTTTTTTACTAAAGAAGGAATGTGGGTAAAAAAACCCCCTTTCCTTCAAAGTGCACTAATGAAAGAAAGGGGATTTTATTTAGCTGCCTTTTATGACAGCTGTAATGACAAGATTCTATTATTTGAAATCTTTTGGTCGTCTCTCAACGCGTTTGCATTTCTGGCATTCTGCGTAGTTCTTGAGTCTGCCATTTTCAAGCTTTGTCTTCATTTCGACTTCGCCAC
>CAMOEE010000218.1 GCA_946611835.1 uncultured Treponema sp.
TGAGCGAGCTTTTCAGATTTTTCATCCTTATCGCCAGCTCTCTCCTCTTTTTTCTCAGAAATTTTTGAAGAATCAGCCTTTTCATTTTTTGCGACTTTTTCTGATTCAGTAGGATTTTTTTCTTCGCTTTTGTCAGCTCTTGCCGTCTCAGCCGTCTCAGAAGTTTTCTCGCTTTCCCGGCCTGATTCACGGCGGGCAATTTTGAGAAAATCCGCGAAAGAAGGCTTGTCGCTTTCTGTAATTTTCTGGCTCTGAGATGAAAGTGTCTGGCTCAAATCAGCTTGAGCATTATTCTGCACCTGAGAAATTGAAAGAATATTCATGCCTGGTCTCCCGTAAGAGCTAAAATGTGCTGTTTTTCCCACCCAAGCACATTTTGCCATGTCTACCCTTCAATCATCGGAATTTTAAGGAAATTGTTAAGAGGAAATTATGAATTAATCCAAACTTTCAGGCTTGTTGGCCATTTTTCTCTGAATTGTAGCAGCCCGCTCTGCCGGCATGAACATAAGCCAGGTAGAAGACATTGAGACTGTTTTGTTTGCCACAGCCATTTCGTCTGCCTTTCTGAGTATGTCAATTATGTCCTGATCGTCGTGAGAAAGAAGCTCCTCGACGGCCGTTTTCGGAGGCATATTGTTGAGGTAAGAAGCGATTGTCTCGATGTTGGCACTGCGATCATCGTATTTTTTGACCTGATTGTTGAAAGTCTTTTCCCGTTCGTCCTGGGATTTCTTGCGGTCTTCAAGCTCCTTGGCAATAGCCTCGTTCTGGTCCTCGACTTTCTTGATGTCACTCTCCCGTTTGTCCAGCTCCTGGGTGCGGATATCAAGGGCCTCGATTCTTTTGGCCAGCCTGTCCTCGTCAAGGTCAGCGGTGAGCGGCTTTGATGTGGTGGCGGTCACAGAAGTCTGCGGCTCAAGGCCAAACATTTTATAGACAGGGGCAAAAACTTTTTTCGCATGAATCACGCCAAGGTAGTCAAACCACAAAAGTCCGCCCAAAACGAGAATTACAATAAGAATAAGAAGAAAAATTGATTTACCGATTCCGCCGTTTCCGCGAGCCATATTTATCCCCTAAAAAAGAACTTCTCTTTCTATATCGGAAATTATAGAAGAAAAATTAAGAATTGAAAACTGGTATTTAAAAAATCTGTGTAATCTGTGAAATCTGTGGTTATTTTTTTTTCGTTTTTGTGATATAATTATTTTTCGATGATTAACTACTGGGTTCAGGAAGACAAACAGCTTGTCAAAATCTCAAAAGAAGAACTTTCTCAGCTGGAAGAAGGCCGCCGTGTATGGATTGACGCTCGCCGTGTTTCCCAGCAGGAAATTTCAGAGCTTCAATCATCATTCAAGCTCGACCCGGAGCTTTTAATGGATGTCCTTGATCAGGACGAGCTTTCCCGAATCGAAAACTGGGACGACTTTGCCCTGGCCATTCTCCGTCTTCCGGTCTTCACGCCCAATTCCGAAGTCACATACACCACGGCTCCTGTGGGTGCGGTAATTTTCCCCGATAAAATCATCACAATCTGCTGGACTGACTGCGAAGTTCTCAAGGACATGAGCGCCAACCGAATCAAAGGCCTCTCCCTCATGGATTTCCCGGCCTTTTTAATCCGTATCCTTGCCCGGAGCGACATCATGTTCCTCCGCTACCTTAAGGAAATCAGCAGGCGGGTCACCTCAATCCAGAACGAACTAAACGAGCAGGTCGAAAACGCCGAGCTCATCCAGCTTTTAAATATGAGCAAGTCCCTGACCTACTTCACAACATCACTAAAGGCAAATCAGCTTCTTCTCGAAAAAATCCGCCGCACCCGAGTCCTAAAACTTGACAGCGACGATCAGGAATGGCTGGACGATGTCGAAATCGATAACCGTCAGGCTATGGAGATGGCCGACACTTATTCAAGCATCACCACAGGGGTCATGGACGCATTCTCAAATGTCATCTCCAACAACATGAACGCCGCCATGAAAAAACTTGCCGTCATCAATCTGGTAATGATGGCCCCAACCTTCGTCACCAGCTTCTTCGGCATGAACTTCAAGCTTCCCTTCGACAACATGGCAGGCTACATTCCGGTATCCATCGCCACCCTCATTTGTTTAATTTCCGTAATGCTCAGCTGGTGGCTCTTAAGCTTCAACAAAACGGCCCGCACGCTCAAAAAAATCAGGAAGAGCAAAAAACGAAAAAATAGGCGAGTTGAAAGTTGAAAGTTGAAAACTGAAAACGGAAAGTTGAAAGTTGAAAGTTGAAAACGGAAAACGGAAGATTGAAAGTTGAAAATATGGGAGGGGGAAGTCTCCCCCTACGCGCCCACTTCGTTGGTCGCTACCCTCTCTACGGGGTAGGGAGTCGGTCGCCGGCAGGCGAACAAACTCGTGAGACGAGTTTGTAGACGAGTCTCGGTGAAGGCTGTGCCTGAACCGCAACCCCGTAACGCCCCGTAATACACCGAACGCTGATTTAAACAGTAAAATCAGTGTAATTCATCTCTTGCATCAGGAGTGACAAATGAAGAAAAATATTATCTCTACACTTTTTATTCTTTTAACGGCATCACTTTTTTCTCAGGGCTTTTCTTCCCTTTCGCCGGTTCGACTGGGGCCTGAAGCTCCGGCCCAGTACGATGTCTATGTCATCGGCGACGGAAGCCAGTCCTACACGGCCACACGATGGATTACACCCTTTGAAATCAACCGCTACGAAACAACCTACCAGCTTTGGTATGAGAACCGGGAAATTGCCGAGGCCTTAGGCTATAACTTCATTAATCCAGGCCAGGAAGGAAGCCGTGGCAAAAGGGGAGCTGAGCCTACAGACGAGGGCGAGCAGCCTGTCACCATGATTTCATGGTACGACGCCGTAATCTGGTGCAACGCCTTCAGCGAGATTCACGGACTAACTCCCTGCTACACCCTCAACGGTTCTGTCCTCAAGGACGCAAGCGACACAATTTCCCTGGACTTGTGCTCCTGCGACTTCAACGCTGACGGCTACCGTCTTCCCACCGAAGCTGAATGGGAATATGCCGCCAGAAAAACTATTTCAGGAATGCAGTCAGGCTTGGCCGCCAGCGGACAGGTGGATAAATACGGAAAGGAAGACACTTCGATTCCAGAAGAAGAGGTCTCATGGTCGGCTTCAAACGCTCATGGAAGTCACAAGGTAGGAACGGCAGGAAGTCCTTTTACGGAAGACGCTCCCCCTGTAGCCGGAAGCGGAAATCCAAACGGCATGGGCCTTTTTGACATGAGCGGAAATGTGTGCGAATTCGTCTGGGACTGGAGCGGCCGCTATATTGAAAGCGAGCCCGGGGAAAGGGCAAGCGGCCCCGAAGCCGGAAGCGAGAGAGTTAGCAGGGGCGGAAGCTGGAGCGAATACACGCCCTTTATCTACGCAGGCGACCGCTACAGCTACGACCCCAACGAGTGCTACAATTACCTGGGATTCAGGTTCGTAAGAACAGTGAAGTAGGCTGAATTACTTCACCCTATATAACAAAAAAACAGGCTCCCTAAAGCGACAGCAATTCGGCTTTCGTTACCGACCACTTTCCTTCTGAATCTTTTTCGGCTTCTACCCAGCCGTATTTGCCTTCGGCAAGGCTGCCGGGATTTATTATGGTCGAGTTTCCGATTTTTGAGATTCCGGCGCTTTCGTGGATGTGTCCGGTCACAACCAGGAAGGGTGTGCGTTTTTCGATGTAGGCTCGGAGCTTTTCGCTTCCTACATGGATATCGCCAGGAATCTTGTCACATTCGGTGTCTTTAGGCGGATTGTGCATGATGAGAACAAGATTTGACCAGTGGCCGTTTTCATCGGCACACTCTGAGCTTGAGTTTTCGACCACATCATAATCAGAAAGAATCTCGTCTTCTTCCCGCTCAAAGGGAGTCGTTCCCGTGAATTTCGTTCCGCCGCCGCTTCCGCAGACTGCGATTCCGTCAAAGAAGGAAAGAGCTCCCTCTACGCTGATGTCAGCTTCCTCAATGTCAGAAAGAAAATCCTCATTGTCGCAGTTACCGATTACGGAAAAAATGTTCTCATGCTTTTTGAGCAGCTTATCAAGGACAGGTTTTCCGGTCTCCTCATGCTCGAATTTGGCAAAATCACCGCCAAAAAGAAGCGCGTCAGCCTCGCCAAAACGAGAATCCAGTTTATCGAGATTATCCAAATCTCCATG
>CAMOEE010000219.1 GCA_946611835.1 uncultured Treponema sp.
TCTGCGAAAAGCACTACCACGACGAAGCCGACAGCCTTGAAATGTTCAGTGAAGCCGGTATAAAAATTGAACATTTGGAAGATGAAGTTCAAAAATACGCCGAGATGTAAAAAATAAACCACAGATGTCACAGATTCCACAGATTATATATTTTTTAATCTGTGACATCTGTGTAATCTGTGGTTAAAACTACAGGTTTTCCAGCAGCCATTCCTTGAACTGCTCGTAGCTGTTTTCCATCGGAATGGCCTTGTCTTCGAGCTGCATGACCTTTTCGAGTCGGTCAGGAATCAGCGGAGAAGAGCCTGTCGCTTTCTGAACCGTTGCTCCGAATTTTGCAGGATGGGCTGTCTCAAGAATGATACCGACAGCTTCCTTATTGATAACTTTGTCTGCCCAAGAAGGAAGGTTTGGCGTGAGGCCCGGTTTTGTGATGTCGTTCTTGTTTCCGTTTTTGAGGGCTTCCATTCCACCGTGGCGGATGTCGCTCCATGCCTTCCAGCCTACGGCTCCGTGCGGGTCAATAGTGTAGCCTGTCTTCTCAAAACAGTTTTTGATTGAATCGATGATTCCGTCGTTGTCGAGCCAGTATGAGGCAAAGAGTGAGCGGACTTCTTCCAGTGAGTACATTGCCTGAATTCGCTCGTAGTTTGAAGGAGCGCCGACATCCATTGCATTTGCGTATGTCTCGACTGAGGCTCTTGCCCTGTAGTCGCCTGTCGCAATCCAGTCCGGAATCGTGCGGTTTGAGTTTGTGGCCGCAACGAAGCCTGTGATTGGAGCTCCCATCTCACGGGCAATAAGGCCTGATGTGAGGTTTCCGAAGTTTCCGCTTGGAACTACGCAGATAATGGCCGGATTTTCGATTTTATTGTCTCCCCAAGAGCGGGCACGGACTGCCAGGCTTGAGTACATATAGTAGAAGCTCTGTGGCAAAAGTCGTGAGATATTGATTGAATTTGCCGAAGAAAGGCGGAGTTTTGAGCGAAGCTCGTTATCAGTGAAAGCAGTCTTAACCAGCTTCTGGCAGTCATCGAAAGTTCCCTTTACCTTGAGGGCACGCACATTTCCGTCAAAAGTTGACAGCTGCTTTTCCTGCAAAGGAGAGATTTTTCCTTCCGGGTAAAGAATCGTTACATCAAGCCCCGGTACATTGTGGAAGGCGCTTCCGACAGCTGAGCCAGTATCACCGGATGTGGCGACGAGAATATGAAGTGGGGTCGACTCGCTTCGGTTGAAGTATGACATGACACGGGCCATGAAGCGGGCACCGAAATCCTTGAAAGCGCAGGTCGGGCCGTGGAAAAGCTCAAGAATATAAGAAACCTTGTCTACTGGAACTACTGGTGCCGTAAATGGATAGGCATCAGAAATAATTGCCTGTAAGTCCTTGTCTGGAATTTCACCCTCAACGAATGGTTTCGCCATCTCAAAGGCGATGTCCCTGAAAGAAGGTTCCGGAGTTTTATTTATAAAACTTGACGGCAATTTTGGGAAGGAAGTCGGAATGTACAAGCCGCCGGTTTTTTCATTCATGCCACTCATTACGGCGGTCTTAAGGTCAGTCTTAACGGATTTGTCTCTTGTGTCTGTGTAAATCATAAATAATTCCCCTTCTAATTTAGCTTTATGTATTGCATTATGAATTATGCATTGTTAAATTCCGTATTTAATTTCTGCTGCGAGTCTTGTTGCAAGTTCTTTTCTTGCTGTATCAAGTGCAAGCCAGTCATTTTTGTCAGTGCAAGAAGCAGTCTCCTCTGATACAAAGGTGATGTTTCCGTTAGTCAAATCCATGCAGCTGATTTCGCCCTTAACTTTGTAAGTGATTCCCTCTGCTGATTTGTCGTATGAATCGATTTTTATCTTTCCGAAAATCAGGAATTTAGAACCGTTTCCCACAAGCGCCTTTGTTTTCTCATAAATTTTTGCATTGCTTCCTGCGACTACCTGGGCTGAGAGATCGATGTTTCCGATACCCCTGAAACCAAGCTTCATGAGTGACATCAGGATATTTGATGAGGAAATTGAGTTGGTCATGTTTGCCTTGCCATTCTGGTTGTAGTCAACGATGGCAATGACTCCGCCCGAATATTTCAGGTTGGTCTGAACTTTGTAAGCAGCTTTTATAGTGTTTTCTTTTGCAAGTTCTGCGATTTCTGAGTCTTCCATGTTTCCTTTAGGGAAGAAAGAAATCTCAGAGTTGAATGAGAATTCTGGGGCAGGTGGCAGGAAAGAAGCCTTTCCCTCTGAATCTGTGAGTATGGCAGTTTCTGTGTAGATAATCTTGCCTTCTTCCCTTGCCGAAGGATAGACGACTGACATCTCAAAAAGCTCGACAGGTTTATCTTCCTGATCTACGACCTGAATGACATATGGAGAGGTGAAGATTTTTCCTTTTGTCGTTTCTTTGGGCGAAGAGACCAGACTGATTTTTACCGTTGCGATTTTTTTAGCGTAAAGCTCTCTTTCGGTCGGTTCAGCTGTCTTCAAATCTTCAATAATTTGTGTTTCTTCATCATCTGTTTTGATTTGTGGAGCTTTAGGTGTCGATGCACAAGAAAGTGCGAGAGTAGTCAGAACAGAAATGCATAAGCCCTTGTAAAATAAAGGTTTCATATAAATTCCTCAAGTTTTTAAATGCAAATTTTCAAAAAATATTTTGAGAATTAGAAATTTCAAAGTGAATGCTGATAAACTACACTTTTAAATATCGGTTTTTTATTTCATTATTATAGGAAAAATATAGATATTCCACAAGTAGATGTTTTTTTATAGAATAAAAGCATGAGACCTACAATTGCTAAAATCTACATGAACAATCTGCGGCATAATCTCAAGCTTATCCGCTCAAAAATAAATCCATCTTCAAAAATGTGCGTGGCTATCAAGGCCGACGCTTACGGACACGGTGCCGTTCAGTGCGCGAAAGTCGCCATTGAGTGCGGGGCCGATTATTTTGCTGTTTCCATTATAAACGAAGGAATCCAGTTGCGTGAGGCGGGAATCAAATGTCCCATTCTTGTTTTAAGCCTGTGCTCTCCGGATGAAATGGATTCCCTTGTTGAGCATAATCTGACACCGCTTGTCTTTGATGAGGAATACATCACAGGAATTGCAGTGTCATGCCTCCGTATGGGCAAAAAGGATTTTCCTGTTCATCTTGCTGTGGACACGGGAATGGGACGAATCGGTTGTCTGCCTGAGGAATCTGCCTTTTACGCAAAGATGATAGAGGACACAAAAGTTCTCAAACTTGGGGGAATGTGTACTCATTTTTCAGTCGCTGATTCAATTGATGCCGATGATATAGAATACACAAAGCACCAGTTTGAGCGCTTTTGCTTTGCCTGTGAACAGGTTAAAAAGCTTGGAATAGATCCAGGAATCCGTCATTGTGCAAACTCAGCTCTCACGCTTAATAATCCCGAGATGCATCTGGATATGTGCCGGCCTGGAATTATCTGTTACGGCTATTACCCCGGTGATCTTACAAAAGAATATTTTGAGAAAAAAGGCGAGGAGATTGACCTTAAGCCCGTTATGGCCCTTGTCTCAAAAGTCGTCGCAATCAGAAAATTCGGCGTGGGTCATTCAATTTCCTATGGACGCACCTGGACTTCTTCCCGGGAGACCGACATCGGAGTTATTCCGATTGGTTATGATGATGGCCTTTTCCGTCGCTTCAATCAGACGAACGATGGTCGGGAGGGAAGTGGCCTAAAAGTTGCGATTGGTGGAAAGCCATATCCTGTCCGTGGCCGAATCTGCATGGACCAGTGCATGATTGACCTTGGAAAAGAGAGCGAAGTAAAGAGATGGGATGAGGCCGTGATTTTCGGGCCGGCTGAAAGCGGGGCGCTGCAGAGTGCCGAGGAAATCGCCCGGGCGACCAACACAATTTCCTATGAAATTACCTGCGGAATCTCAAAGCGCGTTCCCAGAGTTTATATTGATTAAAAACTTCTTTACTTCGGCAATCAGGTAGAAGGAGCCTGTCACAAGCAAAATCGATTTATGAGCGTTCGCATGGTCGAACGCTTTTTTTATCTGACTTTCAAAATCTTCGTTGAGGTCGTAGGAAATTTCTGCCTTGTCAAAAGCCTTTGCGAGCTTTTCCAAATCTGACTGCTTTACGTTTCCTGGCTTTGTCAA
>CAMOEE010000220.1 GCA_946611835.1 uncultured Treponema sp.
GTTTCAAGGATATAGACCCTGCCGCTGGTGACAAGCTCCTCAAAATAGCCCAAAAAGAAGGTGAGTACCAGATTTCTGATATGGAAGCCGTCGTTATCGGCATCAGTTGCGATGACGATTTTAGAGTATTTTAGGTCTTCCACGGAATTTTCGATTCCCAGAGCCATCATCAGCTGGTGAAGCTCGTCGTTCTTGTAGATGTCGGTCTGGCGTTTTCCGTACATGTTCTCAGGCTTACCGCGAAGGGAGAAAATCGCCTGATAGTCAGCGTTCCGTGAGTGGGTCATAACGCCCGAAGCAGACTGTCCCTCGGTGATGAAAATCATGGAATTCTCGCCTTTTGTGCCGTCTTTCAGGTGGAAGCGGCAGTCATCCAGCTTTGGAATGCGGATGCTCATCTTTTTGGCGGCTTCTTTCATCTGCTTTTTGACGCTGGAAAGTTCCGTGCGGAGTTTTTCGTTGGCTTCGATTTTTGCCTTTAATCTTTCTGCTGCCTTTGGATTTTTGTGAAGCCAGTTGTCCAGCCCGCTCTGAACTTCTGCCACAATCCAAGGGCGGATGTCGGTGTTTCCGAGCTTGTTCTTTGTCTGGCTTTCAAAAACCGGATCTTTTACCTTGACCAGAACAGCCGCTGTGATTCCTTCCCTTACATCTTCTGATTTGTAGCTGGACTGGAAAAAGTCATTCACGCCCTTGATAAAGCCTTCTTTAAAAGCCGTAAGATGGGTTCCGCCGTCACTTGTGTACTGGCCGTTTACGAATGAGAAATAATTTTCGCCGTAAGAGTTTGTGTGGGTGAAGGCAAACTGAAGATGCTCGCCTGTGTAAGAGCCGATGGGGTAGATTGTCTCGGATTCAAGCTCTTTTGTGAGAAGGTCGAGAAGGCCGTTCTGGCTCTGGAAATCCTGACCGTTCAGGCGGAGTGTGAGCCCTGAGTTCAGGTAGGCGTAGTTCCACATTCGCTTCTCAACGAATTCCATGTTGAACTCATATTTTCCGAAGATTTTTGTATCAGGAACGAATTCAAAGTAAGTTCCGTTCTTTGTGCCGGGTTTTACCGCCCCGGATTTGTTTGACTGGAGCTTTCCTTCGGCAAAGACTGCCTCAACGCATTTTCCGTCACGGATGGAGACTACTCTAAAATAAGAAGAAAGGGCGTTAACTGCTTTTGTACCGACACCGTTCATACCCACGGAGAACTGGAAAACATCATCGTTGTATTTGCCGCCGGTGTTGATTTCAGAGACACATTCTACGACTTTTCCAAGAGGAATGCCACGGCCATAATCCCGCACTTTTACCCGGTTTTCCTTGATTTCAACATCGATTTTGTTTCCGAATCCCATGATGAATTCGTCGATTGAGTTGTCGATTATTTCTTTTAAGAGGATGTAGATTCCGTCGTTTTGGTTTGAGCCGTCGCCCAGCCGTCCGATGTACATTCCGCTTCGTAAGCGGATATGCTCCAGGGCATCAAGATGGCGGATTTTGTCGTCTGAATAGTCAGCGGCGTTCACTTCTTTTTTTGCAAGGCCTGCGTTAGGGTCAATTTTTTTAGCGGCCTCAAGTTTTTTTTCTGCTTCGGCGGTGGCTTTTTTGTCCGCTGCCCGCTCTTCTACGGCAGAGCCTGCTTCCGCCACTTTCTTTGACTTTGCCACAGTCTTGGCATTATCCCAGGCACGAAAAGTTCCGTTTTCGTCGATTCCGGCCACAGGCTTCTTTGATTTTGCAGAAGTAGCTTTTTCAGTTGTTTTCGTGCTTGTGACAGATTTTGCCGGCGTTTTCTTTACACTTGTACTTGCCGGCGCTGATTTCTTTTCGACTGATGAACTGCTTTTTTTTGCCACTGTGCTTTTGGTGGCCGTGCTCACTTTTGGAGCCGCCTTTGATGCTGCAGATTTCTTTTCAGTTGATTTAGAAGCAGCCGCCTTTTTAACTTCGGCTACATTTTCCCCATTCTCTTTTTTAATTCCACCCATAGCGAACAATTATATAGTAGAATTTTTAAGTAGTCAATTTTAAGTCCGGCACTATTCCTTCCTGCCGTTCATTGATTCATTTATTTATTTTCAACTATAATACTTTCCATGTCTAAAGCACTTTTTATTTCCTTTTTTGTTTCCATGGTTCCCCTGATTGAGCTCCGTGGCGCAATTCCTGTGGGCGTGGGAATTTTTGCCGCTCAGAATATCGAGATGACTCCGCTCACCCTCGTCCTTCTTTTCGTAACCTGCATGGTCGGGAACATGCTCCCGGTTCCATTTATCTTTTTGTTCGCGCGGAAATTCCTTGAGTGGGGCCAGAATAAACGAGTTATAGGCGGAATCTGTCGTTTCTGCCTCGAAAAAGGCCATCGTGGTGGGGCAAAATTGCAGGAAAAGGCGGGCAGGGGGCTTTATTTCGCCCTCTTTTTGTTCGTAGGAATTCCCCTGCCTGGAACTGGTGCCTGGACGGGAACTCTTGCCGCAAGTCTCCTTGACATGGACTGGAAAAAGACCTGTATTTCAGTAATTTCAGGCGTACTTCTTGCTGGAATCATCATGCTCACCCTGAGTTTTACTGTGGCAAGCGTTGCCTCTTAAAATCTTGCCTAGGTTTTTCCTCAAAAAACTGCTATAATTTTATCATGTCCCGTGAAATTGAACTGAAAATCCCGCTTACAAACGAAGAATTTTCCCGAATCAAGAGCTTTTTGCTGGAGCCTTCAATGATTAAAGGGCTTTCGGTGGCTAATGCAGAAAAAATTCTTAAAAGTGACGAGTATTTTTCCCTTTACAAGACTCACGAGGAGAGGCTTAAAAACAAGGAGCTTCGGGTCATCAGAATCAGGAGCGAAAAAAAACAGCCTCTTTTGCCCAGCGGAATTGACATGTACGGCGAAGAAGTCGAAAAAGCATACTTCTGCATCAAGCAAAAGTCAATCGAAAACGGCATTGAGTATAACCGCGAGCACGAGACTTTCATCGAAAATCCGGCCGTCCTCCGAGCCTTTTTTGCCGCTGCGGGCTACATAAAGTGGTTCGAAAAGAAAAAGGACTCTATCTCCGTAATCTGCACTCATTCAGATAATCCGTCCTTTGAAGCTCATCTGGAACTCGAAAAGGTAAATTCACTTCCATATGTCGAAATCGAGTACACGGGCGACGATTTTACGGCCGAAGAGGTACGGCAAAAGCTTGAAAAAATCCTCCTTGCCCTGAACCTTGACCCCAAAAAAAGGGACAGCCGTTCCTGGGCGGAGATTTTGGAAAAGTAAAAGTTTAAGACTGAATATTCAGGCGGTCCGGCTTCGCCGTCGGGCTATCCGCTGTTATGCGCTAAGTGCGCTCCATTCCTCAACTTCGTTTCGGAACGCCTGCGGCGCAGCTCCTATCCCTACCGCATCAAATCAGTTCCTGCAAATTCATGCAGCTCATGTCAGTAAATTCAAGGATTCTTTCCCAGTCCGTCTGTGGCGGCTCCGTCCTTTCCTCGCTGCTCTGGTCGTAAACGGCGCAGGTCTTGAATCCGGCTTTGTGGGCTGTCCTGAGGGCATGAAGGGCATCCTCAAAGACGACGGCTTCCTCAGGCTTTGCCCCGCACCTTCTTGCGCTTTCCTCGAAAATAAGCGGGCTTGATTTTGAAGTGTTTAAATCCAGGCAGGTGATTATTTCTTTGAAATATTTATCGCAGTCAAGCCTCTTCATGCAGGCGATGGTACAGCTTCTTTCTGTTGCAGTGGCAAGCACGCAGGGAATTTTCCTTCTGTTCAATTCTTCAAGGAAGTCCCTTGCACCGTCTTTGAGCTGCAGACTTGAACCGTAGAATTTCATAATCAGTTCTTTTACTTCAATTCCGATTTCTTCTATGCTTTTCTTTACTCCATATTCGTCAATAAAATACCGGGCTGTCTCAATCATATTCAGCCGTTTGACATTATCCCATAAATCTTCCCGGGGATTTTTCCCTATGCTCTCAAGGTAAGTGTTGGCAATTGTGTGCCACATGGGCATTGAATCCAGAATAGTGCCGTCCATGTCAAAAATTGCGCATTTCATCTTGTCTAAAATTGAATTTTTCATGGTGGAGAGTATAGCGTAAAACAAGGAAAATTTG
>CAMOEE010000221.1 GCA_946611835.1 uncultured Treponema sp.
TGGCGCACGAATTTCGGCTTAAATTTTGAAAAGCCCAGCATGTCATGCAGCACGAGAACCTGGCCGTCAACTTCAGCGCCTCCGCCGATTCCAATTACTGGAACTGAAACAGCTTTGCTCATGGCTGTCGCAACCTCGCTGGGAATACATTCCGCCACAATGGCGAAACACCCGGCCTTTTCCAGTGAAACGGCATCTTTTATGAGCTTTTCCTTTGCCTCGTCCGTCCTGCCCTGGACTTTGTAGCCGCCCATGGCGTGATAAAACTGAGGCGTGAGTCCCAGATGCCCCATAACAGGAATTCCTGACTCAACCAGATGGGAGATAAGCTCAAGGTTTCCGTCCGCCCCTTCGATTTTGACTGAATCGGCTCCGGCGGCAATGAGCTTTCCTGCAGCCTCTGTTCCGTGAGAGAGCCCCAGCCTTGTGCTTAAAAAAGGCATGTCGCTTACAAGGAATTTGTCTGGCAAGCCCCTGTGAACGGCTCTTGTGTGAAGGGCCATCAAGTCTACCGTAGCCGGAATCGTGGTTTCTTCGCCGTGCATTACATTTGCCAGGCTGTCGCCAACGAGAACGCAGTCAACGTTAGATTCGTTTATAAGACATGCCATCGTGTAGTCATAGCATGTGACCATAGAAATGATTGATTTTTCGGCCTTCCGCTTCGGGAAATCTGCCGGAGAAAGTTTTGCCATAGTACCTGCCTGTGAGATTGAGCTTTTAGAAGCTCAGGTCAAGCCTAAATTTTGAAAGGGTAATGTCTTTGTGCCGAAAAAAAATCGCCACATTGATGTAAATGGTCAATTCTCTCGACGAGAGTAACTGCCATGGGGAATAATATATAAAAAGAAAGCTTTTTGCACAAGAAAAAAAATGGAGACTTCACGCTGGAACTGTGGTATAATATGCAGAGTTTTTGGAGTTTTTATGAGAGATAACGCCCGAACCTTTGCATTGTGTGTCGTTGCCGAGTCGCTTAATCTGATTTCCTCATATGTTTTCTATGAAATGCTCCATATTCCTCTTTTTATGGACACGATTTTTACCGTGGCGATAACTTTCTACTGCGGTCTTCTTCCGGCCCTCGGGGTTGCTGTGTTTTACAATATCATCTCCTGCATGACCTCTGTTGCCCGGGGCTATGCTTTCGACCCTTACATCGCTCTTTTCGGACTCTGTGGTGCGGTAATTGTCCTTGTCACATGGTTCTTTGCCCGCCGTAAACAGGAATTCCGAATCAGCCTGCCTGTCACCATGGCATATCTCTTCCTTATCGCCGTCATTTCATCATTTTGTTCTATATTTACCAGCGGAATCATCGACTATATCCGTTTTTCGCTCTCTGATATCCCGGACAGGGTTGCCCCGGTTAAGAATTTCACGGATTCTTTCCAAAAACAGCACTTTTCGCTCCTTGCTTCTTGTATACTCGGCCAGATTCCTGTTGCGCTCACGGACAGAATCGTTACGACTTTTGCGGGCTTCGGTGTCTACCGGCTTATGGTTAGTTGTTTCGGAGAGGAGCGCTGGTAGCTTATGGAAAATTCCGCTGCTGAAATCGAAGAACTACAGGCGATAATTCACAACTACACTGTTTTCTTTCTCGTCTTTGATGTCGTATTTTTTGTCGGACTGGTCTTTTCCGTAATTCTTTTGATTCAGTATCTCAAGTCAAAGAAAGAGCTGCGCACTTCCGGTGATTATCTCAGGTATACGATCCGTGGTCAGGAAGAGGAGAGAGGCAGAATTGCGAGGGAGCTTCATGATACGATTGCCCAGGATTTGCGTTACTGCCGCAGCATTGCCGAAGAAATCAAAGATTCAGCCCTGCGTTCCGATATTACGGGGCTTCTTTCAAAGTCATTGTCTGATGTCCGCTCCATGAGTTATAATCTGGCTCCGCCGGACGTTACAAAAAACAATCTTTCGGCCAATGTGATGAATCTGTGTCAGATTTTTCAGCAGCAAACGGGCATTGAATTCCGTCTGGTCGCAACTGAAGAACTAAACACTGATTTTCTTACCAGGGAAGAAAATTTCAACCTTTACAGAATCGTGCAGGAGTCGCTGATCAATGTCATGAAACATGCACAGGCCAGCGAGGTCACGGTTCTCATGCGGAATGAAATCGGCGACGAGGAAAAGGGACTTTATATTTTCGTCACTGATGACGGTATTGGATTTGACGAGAATTTTGACTATACTTTCGGAATATCGCATTTCGGGCTCGTCGGAATGAAACAGCGGGCGGACCTTATCGGAGCAAGGCTTGAAATTACTTCGGAGCCTGGAGAGGGCTCTCAGGTCTCTGTCGTAAAACTTTGTCAGAAAAAATAGCGCAAGGAAAGCTTTTATGAACAACACTTTTTTTGTAATCGAGGATCATTCATTGACGAATCTTGGAATTCGGGAGATTCTTCAGGATAAAACAGACTTTACATGCGCAGGATTTGCCATGGATGAGTCGGACGCCTTTGAGAAACTTACTGAGCTTGACATGAAAGGTGCCCTGCCAAAAGTTCTCGTGCTTGATTTGTTTTTAGGCAAGGATTCGGGAATCGATGTTCTCCGTGAGGTGAACAGGCATTTTCCTTCTATTGGTGTTGTAGTTTACTCCATGTATTCAAATCCTGGAATTGTCAGCGTCGTTCTTGCTTCCGGGGCAAAAGGCTTTGTTTCCAAGGCCGGTTCAGACATGGAGCTTGTCGAGGCTATAAAGGCGGTCGCATCCGGCGGAACTTACATACAGAAGAGTCTTGTGGAGCCTCTTCATATGTTCAAGAACATTTTCCTGAGCCTTACGAAATCTGAGCAGAGCGTGCTTGCAAAAGTCATCGAGCGAAAGAATATCCAGCAGATTTCAGAGGAGCTTTCAATCCCAGCCCATTCCGTCGAAAGCTACCTTTTAAGGATTTTCGGCAAGACTGGCTGCAAGAATGTCGATGCCCTTATAGAACGATTCGGCTGACAAAATAAAAAAAATGTCGGTTGAAAAACAAAATGCCTCGGAAGATTGCAAATTTCTCACAAAATTATTATAATGACAAATACATTTTTTATTCTTATAGGGGATTTACAATGGTAATCTTAACTTTGAACTGCGGCTCTTCTTCCGCAAAATATCAGGTTTATGACTGGGACAACAAAGATGTCCTCGCAACAGGCGTTGTAGAGCGAGTTACCCAGGACGGTTCAGTAATCACTCATAAGCCAAAAGGAAAAGACAAGTTCGTTCTCGAAAGCCCTTGCCCAACACACAAAGAAGCAATCGAATTGATTCTTAACGCAATCACAGATAAAGAGCACGGCGTTATCACTGATATGAGCGTTATCGGTGCTGTCGGCCATCGTGTTCTCCATGGCGGAGACAAATTCACAAAATCTGTCAAAGTCACTCCAGAGGTTTTGGAGACATTCCGCTCTGTTCAGGACTTGGGTCCTCTCCACAACCCTGCAAACATCATGGGTATCGAAGCTGCTCAGAAGGTTCTTCCAAATGTTCCTCATGTTGCAGTCCTCGACACAGCATGGCATCAGACAATGGCTCCTGCACAGTTCCGCTATGCAATTCCAAAAGAATGGTACGAAAAATTCGCAGCACGCCGCTACGGTTTCCACGGAACATCTTTCCTGTACACTGCAAAACGCGCTTCTGTTCTTCTTCACAAAGCTCCGAAAGATACAAATGTAATCATTGCTCACGTTGGTAACGGTGCTTCTATGTGTGCAGTTAAAAACGGAAAATGTTTTGATACATCAATGGGTATCACTCCGCTGGAAGGTCTCGTAATGGGAACCCGTTCAGGCGATATGGACCCGGCTCTTCCATTCTACATTATGCGAAAAACTGGCATGACACCAGCCGAGATGGACACTGCAATGAACAAAAAATCAGGTCTTCTTGGTCTCACAGGAAAATCTGCTGACCGCCGTGATGTTGCAGAACTTGCAGAAAAAGGCGACAAAGACTGCCAGCTCGCAGTTGACATGGAATGCTACCGCCTCAAAAAATACTTCGGTGCTTACATGGCTGCAATCGGCCCTGTAGACGCTATCGTTTACACAGCAGGCGTTGGTGAGCACTCAG
>CAMOEE010000222.1 GCA_946611835.1 uncultured Treponema sp.
TGGCCTTGGCATTTAATGTCATTGACATAAATCGCCCTTCCATTGCGGCAGGCTTCTCGATAGCGTATGAGCCTTCGGTGAGCCTTTTCAATACTTCGTTCAGAACATCGTAGCCGAGTTCAGTGTGGGCAAGCTCACGACCGCGGAAACGGATTGTGACCTTTACCTTGTCTCCCTCGTCCAAGAATTCCTGAACATGTTTTGCCTTAGTATCAAGATCGCCTGGGCCAATTTTTGGCTGCATGCGGATTTCCTTGAGCTTAAGGGCTTTCTGGGCCTTGCGGGAATCACGGAGCCTTTTTTCCTGCTCGAACCTGTACTTACCGTAGTTAAGAATTTTACAAACAGGCGGATTTGCGTTTGGCGAAACTTCTACAAGGTCAAGATCGCGTTCTTTTGCAAGCTCAAGAGCCTCACGAGTGGGAACAATCCCGTTCTTTCCGCCCTCTTCGTCAACAAGCCTGACCTCTCGTACACGAATCTGTTCGTTGATTCGTAAACCCTTTGTATCTGCCAACATTCCTCCTTGTGTTCATAAAAAACACTACTGCAAATATGTTTAAGGATTATATCAAAATATCAATTATGATGTCTAGTGATTTTCAAGATATTTTCTGTAACAAACAGAAATACAAAGGTCCTGCCCCGCCCGCTTTGTCAGGGAGAACATGGGCGCCGAATTCAGTTTTTTCGTATTCGGGCAGAGTAGACGCAGTGAAATTCTTGTAATTGAGAGCAATTTTTGGCTCACAGAGCCTGGCATTGTCGAATTTCTTCAATAATTTTGCGACGACATTATCGTTTTCGTCGGGGGAAAGTGCGCAGGTTGAGTAAAGAAGATAACCTCCCGGACGCAACATACGCCAGGCAGAGGAAAGAAGAGCCCACTGGGCCATGGAGAGAGTTTTGATTCTTGACGGAGACCATTCGGATAGATACCTGGGGTCAGCGAGAACATGACGCTCCGACGAACATGGGGCATCAAGAAGAATCGCATCGAATTTCTCTTCGTTTTTGAGGCACATCTGGGCGCCGTCCCTGCAGATTACAGTGACCCTCTCCTGAATTTCCCGGGGAAGACAGTCATGCACTGTGTTTGACAGGCGGTTCTTTCGTTCCGGAGAGCGCTCATTTGAAAGGAGGCTGGAATTCCGGCTCATATTTGAGGCAAGAACAAGGGTTTTTCCGCCGGGAGCCGCACACAAATCAAGGATATCAGAGGCATTTTCCAGGGGAAGGGAGACTGCGGCACGGACAGAAGCTGAGTCCAGGAAGTAGGATTTCTCGCCGCCGGCTTTCCATTCGGCATAGTCTGGTTCAAGAGAGAATGATTCTTTGATTGACTGCCAGCGGGCACCGAAAAGGTTTGAGTAATAGGTCTCAAAGCCCTCGGAGCCTGTAAGTTTCTTCTTTCGGTCTTTTTGTTTCATAAAATTCCTTGTGTTTTTGATACGGATGACCGCTGATTAAGGCAGATACTAATTGTACGCATCCATTCCAAGCCTGTAATCTTCGTCGAATTTTTTGATGTCGAATTCGGCGTAATCCGGATTTATCCTCACGGTGAAGGTAGGGACAGGGAGTTCTGCTTCCGCCAGATTTTTTTCGTTTTCTGAAGGCTGCCCAGTCTGTCCGCCGACGGCATTTTCTTCTATAACAAGGATTCCGGCCTTGATTTTGTATTTGAGAACATTCTTCACGGCACGGTTCAGTTCTTCCCTGAACTCAGGGCTTTCGGCGGCTTTTTTCAGCAATATCTCAGCGACAGAACCGAAGCGTTTTTCCGAGAGCATGATTACATCAACCCCGGCCTCAATCGCCTTGACAGCCGCAAGTTCCGGCGGATAGCCGTTTTTGGCTAGTGCACCCATAAAAATATCATCAGAGAAGACAAGACCTTTAAAACCATATCTTTCCTTTACGATTTTTTTTATCCAGTAAGAAGAGAAACAGGCCGGCATATTCGTATTGTCGCTGGAGCCTGCGACGGCATTTTCTTCCTGCATAATCGCATGGCTCATCAAAAGTGCGCTGGAATCCGGAAGAAGAGACTCAAAGGGCTTAAAGAAATTGTCTTTTTCGGAAATCTTGTATTTGATTTTCGGAAGGCCTATGTGCGGGTCTGCGTTCGAATTTCCGGGAAAATGCTTCAGTACCGTGGCTATTCCGTTTTTTTCGTAAGCATCGACGGCGGCTTTTCCGTAAGAAAGGACCTTTTCAAGGTTTCCGAAAGAGCGGGTATCGAGAAAATCCTTGTTTTCGCTGGTCTCGACCTCAACCACAGGGGCAAGGTTCAGGTGAAAACCGAGATTTTTCATCTGTCGGGCCTGAGCCGAATAAAGGAGAGCTGCCTTCTCAGGAGAAAAGGAGTCGGCGATTTTTTTTTGAGCCCAGAGAACGCTGGTAAGGCCCCGAAGCCGGTTCACATATCCACCCTCCTGATCAACGGCGACAAATGGCGGGGGATTATCGTTATCAATGTAATAAGTGCGTATTGACTTTATGAATTCGTAAGTCTCCAGGGGGTCTTTTGAGATGTTGTATGAAAAAAGAAGGACACCACCGGGAACGAGGGGCTTTTCCTGCATTTTCTCGACTGAATAGTATTTTTGATTTCCTTCGATGTTCACCAGGAAAAGCTGGGAAATTCTGGCCTCGTCGGAGAGGGATGAGGCATATTCTGAGATTGCGGAATCTTTCGCCAGCTCAATTGCCTTGGCTCGTTCTTCCTCTGCAAGGCGTTTCTGTGCCTCAAGTTCCTGGGCCGTAGGCTTTTTTTTGCAGGAGAGTAAATTGAAAACAGCAAACTGAAAAATAAAAATTACTAAAACGATGCGGCTGAACGCAGATGAACGAAAATGATTTTTCATGTTTTTGATTCTACCCCATTTTTCTATTCGTGTTAATTAGTGCAATTCGTGTCTCTTTTTTAATTCGTGTTAATTAGTGTAATTCGTGTCCTTTCATGCTATAATTCCAGCATGCGAAAAATTACGATTATCACAGGGGCAAGTTCCGGCATGGGTGCTGAATTTGCCAGACAAATTGCAAGAGACAAAAAAAACGCAGGCAGTGAAATATGGCTTTTCGCCAGAAACGGGGAAAAACTTGAAACAGTCAAAAGCGAAATCGAAAACGAACAAACGGAAAACACTCAAACTGAAAGTGGAAAAGTGAAAGTTGAAAGTTTGAAGGCTTCTGATGGGAAGTCGCCTGACAAAACAGCGATTTTTCCTAAAGTCAAGATTATTCCTATGAATCTCTCGGGGAAAGACGGTGTAAGCAGGTTTTCTTCCTTTCTTTCCACCGAGAAATTTTCCGGGGAATTTGAAGTGGACCTGATTGTAAATAACGCGGGTTTTGGCACTTACGGGGAATTCGCCACGACTCCCCTTGACAGGGAAATCGACATGATTGAATTGAACTGCACTTCCCTGACAGGGCTCTGCGGAGCTGTCCTTCCTTATCTGCACAAGGGCTCTTCGATTATAAATGTGGCATCCCTTGCGGCCTTCCTTCCGCTGGGAAATTTTGCGGTCTATGCGGCCACGAAAGCCTATGTACTCTCCTTCTCGGTTGCCCTGGCAGCGGAATTAAAAGACAGGGGAATCAAGGTTTCTGCCCTTTGCCCTGGCAGCGTCTCGACGGATTTTGCGAATGTAGCCTCAAACGGAGCGAGAAAAGAAGTCCTTCACGGAAAAGATCCTGTAAAAGTCGTGGCCCACTGCCTGAAAAAGGCAAGGCGGGGAAAGAAAATCATTTTATGGTCGCCGAAATGGAAATTCACGGCCTTTATGAGCCGCTTCATCGGCCGCTATCTGGGGGCAAGATACACCTTCAAATACAACAAAAGGCCTAGCGAGTGGCGGTGAAACACCTATGTGGGAAGCGCAGGGCAAAGACAGTGCAAAATATGCCCTGGTAAAAATGGCTCCCGGTCGTGAAACGGCTTATCGAAAACGCAGACTAGTCTGCTAGACGCCGTTTGTGCTCG
>CAMOEE010000223.1 GCA_946611835.1 uncultured Treponema sp.
TTCTGCATGAAGAATTTACTTTTAAGTCAGTGATAGGGTGTATCCTGATTGGAGCTGGAACATTGCTGATGGTTCTGTGATACAAACTCAAATTTGCACAAATAACCTCTATCCCAAAATGAGATAGAGGTTTAAATCATTAATCTGAAAGTCTACCAGGGTACATGATGGAGCATACGCTTTCGGGCGAGCAGGTCTTTTTTGACATTTACAGCGAGGCAGAAAAACGCGCCGAGCCTGCAAAACAAAATACAGGCCTTTTCTTTTTCAGAGGCAAACCTGGTGCAAAAACAGCAATCTGCAATGCAGGAGGAGGCTTTGCCTATGTTGGGGCTATGCACGATAGTTTTCCTCACGCGCTGGAGCTTTCAAAAAAAGGATATAACGCATTCGCTCTGATTTACAGGCCCGGAGCACAAACCGCCTGCCAAGATTTAGCGCGTGCAATCGCCTTTCTCCACAAAAACGCCGCAAAGCTCGGAATCGACATGGAGGGCTACTCCCTTTGGGGCGGAAGTGCAGGAGCAAGAATGGCAGCCTGGCTAGGCTCACTGGGAACAGAATACTTTGGTGAACAGTCGTATCCTCGACCCGCCGCTGTCATCATGCAATACACAGGCCTTGGTGAAGTCTACGGAAATGAACCTCCCACTTATAACTGCGTTGGAACGAACGATGGAATTGCTTCCTTCAAGACAATGGAACGCCGCATAAATGCAATCAAGGCAAACGGAACGGATGCACAGATAGAAGTTTTCCGTGGTTTAGGACATGGCTTTGGACTTGGACAAGGAACCGTTGCAGAAGGCTGGATAGACAATGCGGTAAAGTTTTGGGAAAAGCAGAATGAGTAGCTGAAATGCGTGAGCCCTGAGTATTCGTCTGACGAATAGCACCTTGCGAAAGTTTGATTGTTCAAGGCAGGTATATCTCTGCTATCATTTAATCATATGGAGAACACAAGATGAAATTAAAATCAATTCTTATGGCAACAGCAATAATGATGCTTACATCATGCGGTCTGTTTGCCCAAAACACAAAAAACTCAAAAACTCTGGTTATGTATTTTAGCTGGGGTGGCACAACGGAAAAAATGGCAAAGATGATTTCCTCATCTAACGGCGGGGAGCTTTTTAGGATTGAGCCGACAAAGGCTTATCCAACAAGCTACACTCCTTGCACGAAAGTCGTAAAGGACGAACTTGACAAGGGCATTTTCCGCACAGTAAAATCCGCTCCCGACTTTTCAAAATACGATACAATTTTTGTAGGAGTTCCTGTATGGTGGCATACAGCTCCAACCCTTATGACTCATTTCCTTGAAGAAAACAAGGAGGCGCTTAAGGGCAAGACAATCATTCCATTCTGCACGTATCAGGCTACTTACCGCGCGGAAACGCTTCAGGCAATTGTGGATGCAACTCCAACTGCCAGTCATAAGGAAGGCTATGGCACGACAAATCCAAATCAGAACGATGTAGATGCATGGCTTAAGAAAATTGGGTTAGGAAAATAAATTTATACGGACGGGCCACTGGCCCGCTGGGTTTTAAGTATTTTCAAATTCCTTATTAATATACAATCCCTTGTACACCCTTTACGGGCTAAAAGAAAATCACTTGTAAACGCGAAATAAAGGAAAAAGGAATATTTTGAGAGCAAGTCAAGCTTGCTCTCAAAATGAATTGAACGAATAAATTAAAAAATCCCCTTGTCGGAGCTGGCTTTGCAGTCGAAGGGGATTTGATTCGTAGTTTAGGCTTGCATCTGTTTGCAACCAGATTGGCAGCCGTGAATTAATAATGAATTAATTTTATGTTGCAGTTTTGAGTCTCTGCGGGACTGATATTGAGTACAAATTGTTTTTACGCTACCTCAAGAAGCTGTACTTACTTCCTTGTGAAGCTCACATCAGACAGCTCTTTTTTAAGCTCGGCACTTGGGGTAAAAAGGACACGCAGGTTCTTAATATCGTTCGAACTTACGTCCTCTGCCTTTTCATGCCCTACTGAACTAAAAGACAGCTTAAATATTCCAAACTTGTTCAGTCTGATGCGGTTAGAACTTTTCAGGTACTGCGGCATCTTATCCAAGAAACTCTCGATAACTGCTACAATATCTGCCGGGGTCAGCGTGCAGGACTTGGAAATTTCTCTTGCCAATGCATTGACGTCGATTTCCTCACCGTACTCAGCCGACGCATAATACTTAGAAACCGCTTCTCTGTTGAGCGGGTTCTGTCTCTTTGTTACAGAATACATCATATAATGTACCCTCCATGATTAAACTATTTTTGAAGTACCGTATAAGCACCTCCGCTAGCGATTTTTTTCTCTGGGAACTCCGACGGAGCCCATATCTTCGGCCGAAAGATACGCTTTAAATATAATAAATTCTGGTCGCAATCGGCAAGTTTTTTTACGAAAATTTTAAGGAATCTTCCGCAAAATTCTCAGTGATTTTTGGTCAAAAAGTCACTGAGTTTTTAAAAATTCTCACTGACTTTTAAAAAATTCTCAGTGAGAATTTTGTCATTTGTCAAAGACAGTTTTCTCTTTAAGTTTATCTCCCGATTTCGTGAGATTTTATTGAAAAATTTAAGAGAAACATGGTACAATTTCCTTGTTGGGGAATCGAAATGGCAGAAGTTCCTGTAAAAGACAAAATAGAATACATAGTTGCTCTCGTAAGCGATTTCGCAAAAAAATATTCGCTTTCCACCACACAGGCATTCAACTACCTAGATCGATTTAATGCCATATATTTTGTAAATCAGCATTACAACATTACACATACCCTTCCATTTGCAGAGATTGTTGATGACCTTTCATTGTATTGCAAAAATCACGGAGGAAATCTCTGATGTTTTTATATCACGGTTCAAACGCTTGTAAACAAAGAACCTCTGCCATGAATGACATTGAATATCAGATTGAATGTACCACACGAGACCTTGCGACATATCTCGTAAGGGATTTTTCTTTTACCGTGGAGCAGGCCTTGAGAGCCGTGTATAACTCAGAACTCTACCAGAAGCTCTGCGGCCCAAAGACAGGACTTTACTTTCAAAGCCCTCTTTATGTGTACGACTATTTAAAGACTGAAATCAAAACAGGAAAACTACAATGAGTGCAAGTTACAAAAAACTCTGGAAAATTCTAATCGACCGCGACATGAACAAAAGTGACCTCATAAGACAGGCAAAGATTACAAGCAATATCGTAGCAAAAATGGGTAAAGGCGAAGATGTTTCCATGGAAAGCCTTAGGAAAATCTGCATTGCCTTGGATTGCGAGATTGGGGATATTATGGAAGTGAATGCTGCTGATGGAGAGTGAAAAATGAGTGATATTTTTGACATTCACGAAATGAGTGAAGAAGACATAAAACACGAATATATCACAAAAGCTCTAGAATCTAAATGGGATGCAAAGAAAATCTCCATGGAGACAGAAATTTGGAAGGCTGTAAAAAAACGCAATCAAAATCTTCATATTTCAGCATCTCCTCTCAATAATTTTACAGATGGCAAAGTCAAAATCAAAGGAAACATTCCAAGCCGCGACAAAGGAAAACGATGTGACTACATTCTGTGGTACAACAAGGGAACACCGCTTGCAATCGTTGAAGCAAAAGACAATAATCATTCTTCATCGTACGGCTTACAGCAGGCTATCAGTTACGGTGTTTTGCTTGATGTTCCTTTTGTTTATACTTCTAATGGGTCAACTTTTTTTGAACACGATTTTACTACAGGCTTAGAAAAAGAAATTCCACTTTCAGATTTTCCTACCGCAGAAGAATTGATGGCCCGCTGGCGTGGAGTGGATGCCGAAAAAATCATGGAAGTAGAAAATCGCATAACCTATGCCATAGACGGCGAAAATAAATGCTACGATGTTCCTCTTTGTTTTGAAGAAAAACTTTTGAATACCCCTTTCTATTCTGGAGCAGATTGTTATCCACCTCGTTATTATCAGCGTAATGCAG
>CAMOEE010000224.1 GCA_946611835.1 uncultured Treponema sp.
ACGAAAACGCAATCTGGGACTACAATCACGGAATGTATCGTGCAGAACAGCGTGGGCTTGAAAAAGGAAAGATTGAAACCGCAAAGAACCTGCTCAAAATGAATCTCGGTACTCCGGAGCAGATTTCTCAAGCCGTCTCTCTCCCTCTCGAACAGGTGCTGGCGTTAAAAGAAGAAGTGCTTTCCACAGAAGCTCTCAGCTCAAAATAACACAATCTACACTTAAAGCAAAAAAAATCCCCTGCCCCGGGAGAAGAGCGCACTATATGCGATTCTACTTCACCTGGCAGGGGATTTTTTATTATAAATCAGTACTTTTACAGATTTTCAGGGATTGTGATACCGATTTTTTCAGCAGTTTCTTTGTTGTATGAGAAGTCGAAATCTTCGAGGTATTCGATTGGCATCTCTGAAACTTTTGCCTCGCCACGAAGAATTCGTGCAGCCTGTTTTGCAGTGCGTTTTCCGAGGGCGTAGTAGTTGATTCCGTAAGTTGCAAGACCACCAGAAACAACCATGCCTTCCTCACCACAGATTACAGGGAGTTTTGCCTCGTTTGCGACCATTGCGACATTTGCGATTCCGGCTGCGAGCATGTTGTCAGTTGGAACATAGAATGCATCAACTTTGCCGACCAGGCTCTGTGTAACCTGCTGAATTTCGTTTGAGTTTGAAACAGAACCCTCGATAAACTGAAGCTCGTTAATTTTGCAGGCTTCTTTTGCCCATTCAATCTGAACTACAGAGTTTGCCTCGCTTGAGCAGTACAAAAGACCGACTGTTTTTGCCTCTGGCTTGAGTTTTTTGAGAAGAGCAATCTGAGCGTCAACCGGTGTGCGGTCAGAAGTTCCGGAAACATTTGTATCCGGGCGGAAGTTTGTTCTTACGAGTTTTGCTGACTCAGGGTCAGTTACAGCTGTTACAAGAATAGGAATTGTCTTTGTGAGGTTTGCGACTGCCTGTGCTGCAGGAGTTGCGATTGCGAAAATGAGGTCGTCTTTGTCGTTTACGAATTTGTTTGCGATTGTAACGCAGTTTGCCTGTTCGCCCTGTGCGTTCTGAAAATCGATGACGATGTTCTCGCCGTCCTTGAATCCTTCCTCAGCAAGACCATCAACGAAGCCCTGGTAGCTTTTGTCAAGAGCTGGATGCTCAATAAGCTGGATTGCTCCGATTTTGATTTTGCCGTTTTTTTCATTACAGCCAGTGAAGATAGAGGCGGCTGCAAGAAGTGCCACTGCAGCAAAAAGAAGTTTTTTCATTGTTTTCTCCTAAGATTTTTTTGGAATTAAAACAATTTTATAACTTTACAAGAATTCTATCAATAGAATCAAAATGCGGATTTCAGCCTGCTGCGGCAGCTTTTACGAGTTTTTATCGCCAAGGGAAGATGAAAGATGTGAGTTTTCTTGGCCCAAGGCTTTCCTTGTCCTCAGCCAGAAGCTCATCCCAGGGAACTTCGCTGCGTTTTTCCCGGTCTTTTTCAAAGTCAGGGTCGCTTTCGCTCATTTTTTCAATCCAGTCATACTTGTAGAGGCGGAGACGGAGGGCATTCATTGAAGAAAGCACGATTCCGTTAAGCCCGGGGATAATCATGAATGTGACGCAGGACAAGACGAACAGCACGATGTTATAGATGAATAGTCCGATTGAAAAAAACACATTGTCATAAAAGATGATGAAGGACTTTTTGAGGCATTTTTTGAAGCCGTTACTTTCCTGCAGAAAGTAGAGAGGAATAAAATACTGAAGGGAGATTACCGAAACCAAAAGAAACCAGCCCAGACCTGCCGTTACCAGAAGACCGACTATGTTTCCATCCCTGAAGTACATGGTAAGGTAATAGGCAACTGCAAAGCGGGCCAGGATAAGTGAAAGGGCAATCATAGCCCCGAAAGCAAAGCCGATTTTCCAGACAGACTTTAAGGCTGAAAAAAACACGCCGAAGGAAGGTGAGCGGAAGTCAGCCAATTTTGCAGCGTTCGCACCCCAGGCAAAAAGCTGAACCATGAGAATTCCCGAAACAAGGATAAAAGCTGCGAAGGGAAGGTAAGGATTTATAGAGTCGGCGGCACGAAGAGCAAAATAAGCCCCAAAAAGCAGCACGATTGTTATCGCATTGGAAAGAACAAGGAAGAAAAAGTTATCCCAGCCGTCACAAAAATTTTTTTTAATAAAGAATTTGAACATAGCAACCTCAAGATATAAACCACAGATGTCACAGATGTCACAGATATAAAAATTAGAATCTTTGTTAATCTGTGTAATCTGTGGTTATTTTAAAACAAGCCGCTGATGTGGCCGTCGTCGTCGATGTCGATGTTAAGGGCGGCAGGAAGCTTTGGCAGGCCCGGCATTGTCATAATTTCGCCTGCGAGGGCAACAACGAAGCCGGCCCCGGAATAAAGCTGCACATCCCTGATTGGGAAGATGTAGTCTTTTGGAGCGCCCATGAGCTTAGGATCGTGGCTGATTGAATTCTGGGTCTTTGCGATACAAACCGGAAGCTCCTTGTAGCCCTGCTCCTCGTATTCGCGGAGTTTTTTGAGGACATTCGGTGCAAATTCGACATCCTTTGCACGGTAGATTTCTTTTGCGATTGTGCGGATTTTGTCGGCAAAAGAAAGATTTGCCTGATAAAGATAGTTAAATTTTGCCTTTCCAGAATCAGCGACCTCGGCAACGACTTTTGCAAGTTCAGTCGCACCCTCGCCACCTTTTCCCCAGCCTTCACAGAGAACGGCTTTTGCGCCTTTCTGCTCGCAGAGTTTTTCGAGCAAGGCAATTTCTTCTTCAGTATCAGTGACAAAACGGTTGACGGCGACAACAGAAGGAACACCGAATTTTGCTACATTTTCGATATGAACTGCAAGGTTCTCAAAGCCTGCCTGAAGAGCGGCAATGCTGGGAGTTGAGAGGTCAGCCTTGGCCATGCCGCCGTGCATTTTGAGGGCACGAACAGTGGCTACGATTACGACTACGCTGGGTGAAATTCCTGCAGCCCGGCACTTGATGTCCATGAATTTTTCGGCACCCAAATCTGCGGCAAAACCTGCCTCAGTTACGACATAATCGCCTGTGGCAAGGGCAGAAATCGTGGCGTTAACAGAGTTCGTGCCCTGAGCAATGTTGGCGAAGGGGCCTCCATGAACGAAAACAGGATTTTTTTCGAGAGTCTGAACCAGGTTCGGCTTGATTGCGTCCTTGAGAAGGACTGCGATTGCTCCCGTGCACTTAAGCTCGCCGAATTTAACCGGCCTCTTGTCGAAGGTCTTTCCGATTGTAATAGATGAAATACGCTTTTTAAGGTCTGAGATTGATGTCGCAAGACAGATGATTGCCATAAGCTCACTTGCAACAGTGATGCAGAAATGGTCTTCGCGGGGCATTCCGTCAGCCACGCCGCCCATTCCGACCACGATGTTGCGAAGCTCACGGTCATTAAGGTCTACGCAGCGCTTCCATGAAATTGTGCGGGGGTCAATTCCGAGAAGATTTCCCTGCTTGATGTGGTTATCGATGAGGGCGGCAATCAGGTTGTTGGCGATTGAGATTGCGTGGATGTCGCCTGTAAAATGCAGGTTGATGTCTTCCATGGGGACGATCTGGGCATAGCCGCCGCCACAAGCCCCGCCCTTAACGCCGAAACAGGGACCAAGAGAAGGCTCACGGAGGGCGATTACGGCTTTCTTTCCGATTTTGTTGAGGCCGTCACCGAGCGCGATTGAAACAGTCGATTTGCCCTCTCCGGCTGGAGTCGGAGTGAGAGCCGTCGTAAGGATGAGTTTGCCCCGATTTTTTGGCTCGGCGGCTTTTTTCTGAAGGGCACGAAGCTCCTCCATGGTGATTTTTGCCTTGTATTTTCCGTACATCTCAAGGCTGTCTTCGGTAATTCCGATTTTCTTTGCCACATCCACGATGGGAATCATTTTGTTCTGCTGTGAAATTTCAATGTCCGTAAGCATAA
>CAMOEE010000225.1 GCA_946611835.1 uncultured Treponema sp.
TTCCTGTGATAAAAAATCTCTTAAATCATCAAAAGGGCCTCTTCCCGAAAAATCAGTCTCAGGCTCGGTTCTGAATGTTTCGATTGAGGCTGCAAATGAGCCGCTTGATCAGCAGACGGCAGTCTTTGCCACATCCTTCGAGCTTATTGGCAATATGATTGACGGTCTTATGCAAATGGCTGATGACGGCTCCGTACAAAAAGCCATTTGTAAGGAAGAAACCGTTTCATCAGACGGTCTGCACTACACCTTCAAACTGAGAGATGATGTTTATTGGTCAAACGGTGAGCAGGTTACGGCCCACGATTTCGTATACGGCTGGCAACGAGCCATTGATCCCGCCACAAATTCTGAATATGCCTTTATGATAAGCGACATCGCCCAAATCAAAAACGCAACTGCTATTCAGGCAGGTCAAATGGAACCAAATCAGCTTGGTGTGCGGGCAGTAGATGACTTCACTTTTGAGGTAGAACTTCAGGTTCCGGTCTCATACTTTGACCAGTTGCTCTATTTCTGCACTTTCTATCCTGCGAACCAGGCTTTCGTGGAGAAATGCGGCGACAAATATGCAACAAGCCCCCAGACATGTCTTGCAAACGGTGCCTTTATCCTTACAGAATACAGCATGAACGGTAAGTCAATTTCTTACATAAAGAACACGGCCTACTACGATGCCTCAAAAGTTAAGCTGGCAGGTCTCCATTATGAAGTCATCAACGATGGAAACGAAGCACTCCGAAAATATCAGAGCGGGCAGCTTGATTTCGTTGAGCTTTCAGGCGATACGGTTACAAAAATGAAGAGTGACCCGGACTTCCGCCCGGTTGACTCAGGCTTCCTTTATTACATTACATACAATTTTGATGACAAAAACTTTGCCAATAAAAATCTGCGCAGAGCATTCAGTCTGGCCATCGACAGGGAACGGATCGTGAACGAAATGGCAGACGGTTCAGCGGCTGCATACGCGGCCATTCCACGAGGCTTCGCATTTTCTCAGTCAGGTTCAGATTTCACTCCAAAGGGTGTAGAATTCCCGGAATCTTGCTCATACAATCCGGCACAAGCAAAAGTATTCTTTGAAGCAGCTGTTCGGGAACTCGGCACAAGGCGTTTTAACCTGGAGCTGTTGACTGCAGACGGCGAAACTCAGGTCATCGCCTCAAATTCAATCAAAAATCAGATTGAAAGTCTTTTCCCTGAGGTTCAAATAACAATCAAGGCTGTTCCTAAGAGTGAAAGACGAAAAATCATGTCTTCTGGTGCCTTCCAGTTCGGTCTCAACAACTGGGGACCTGATTATGCAGACCCTATGACCTATCTGGCCATGTGGGTAACAGGCAATGACAACAATCAAGGAAACTACTTTAACCCTACCTACAATGCTCTCATTGCAAGCTGTACGGACGGAGATTTGTGCACAAAAATCAGCGAACGATGGTCGGCTCTTAAAAAGGCGGAGGGCATGATTATGGAAGATGCCGTGATTTCACCAATCTACCAGAAATGTAACGCAAATCTCATAAAAAGCGGAGTCAGGAACATCGCCTTTCATGCAGTGGCTATCAACAGAATCTACAAAACTACATCAAAATAGGAGCATGGTGAATGAAAACACAAGAAACCGGAAAGAAAAAATACGCTCATTTGGCGGCACAGTTTTCGACCTACATACTAGGCATTCTTATCGTTGCCTTTGTCGGACTAAACCTGATTATCGTTCACAATGTAAAGACCTTTTCACAGGAAGATTATTCCGCATTCAGTGAAAAGGTTATTATGGAAGATGCAGGCAAAATCCAATACTGGAACGAAGTTTTGGTAAACGACCTGCGCATTTATTCTGACAACGACGTTACCAAAGAAGGAAACACTTCCAATATCATAAACTGGCTTTTGAGTCACGAATCTATTAGAAATCCGCTTTTCAACTATGTAATGTTCTGTACACCTGACGGCGTAGGACATTCGAGCGACGGAAAAATCATCACGGTAATATCAAAGCCATTTTTCCGTACAATCATGAATGACAAGAAGCAGCTCTACGTTTCTAACATCGACTTTCAGACTGACGGCTCCGTTTGCTATTATATCGCCCGCCCAGCTTATGACAGCAAGAGAAACCTCATCGGCGTTTTTGCAGGAGCGGTAAAACTCGACGAAATCGACAAAATGCTTGGCGAGCTTACCATGGGCAAGGCAGGAAAAGCCATTCTTGTAGGCTCTAACGGAGTCCTTATATCTCACATTCGGGGTATGAGCAAATACATGGATCTTTCTTACAGCGACAAAGCAGGATATAAAAATCTCGATGCAATAGCAAAACAGGCCTGCACTGGCAAAGTCGGAGAAGGCTACTATATTGATCCTAACGGAATAAAAACTTTCGCATCTTACGCACCGGTAGAAGGAACTCCCTGGTCGGCAATTCTTACCATTCCTCAAAGTCAGATTGACGCAGCCGGAAACTCCCTTCAAAAAGTCATCATCTTTATCTGTATTTTGGCCGGCATAATTATTTCTGCAGCGTGCTCTGTAATCCTTATCGTAGCAGTCAAGCCACTTCGGGTCGTTCAGAATTCAATTCATCAGATTGCCTCAGGAGATGCAGACCTTACACAGCAGATTGTCGTCAAAAGCAAGAACGAAATCGGTGCCCTGGGTGACGGTTTCAACGCATTTATGGAAAAACTCCGCACAATTATCAGCGGCGTAAAAGATTCAGAAGAAACTTTAGGCAATGTTAATACTGGCTTGCAGAAAAGAATCGAAGAAAACGGCCTTTCTATTGAAGAAATCATCTCTGATTTGAACAACATTGAATCTCAGGTTCAGAACCAGGCTTCAAGCGTTTCCCAGACAGCAAGCGCAGTCGAAGAAATTTCAAAAAACATTGAATCGCTGGAGCACATGATTGAAACACAGTCATCTGGAGTAACAGAGGCAAGTGCCGCCGTTGAAGAAATGATTGGTAACATCAGGAGCGTAAATCTTTCAGTCACACACATGGCAGATTCATTTGAAAGCCTGATAAATAATGCGGAAGATGGAATCAAGCGCCAGAATGATGTAAACGAAAGGATTCGCGCAATTGAAGAGCAGTCCAAAGCCCTGCAGAACGCAAACAAGACAATTTCAAGCATTGCAAGCGAAACAAACCTTCTGGCTATGAATGCGGCAATCGAGGCGGCTCATGCGGGTACTGCAGGCCAGGGATTCAGCGTCGTTGCAGAAGAAATCCGTAAACTTTCTGAGACATCCAGCGCACAGTCAAAGACAATTGGCGAAGAACTCAAGAAAATCCAGAAATCAATCGACGATGTTGTTAACGCTTCACAGGCTTCAAGCGATGCATTCAAATCGGTCAACGGTTCAATCAGCGACACACAGCAGCTTGTATTGCAGATTAAGTCAGCAATGGAAGAACAGCAGGAAGGCTCACGACAGATTGGCGACGCGCTTAAAGTTATGAACGACAATACATCAGAAGTCCGGGCGGCTTCCCATGAAATGGCAGAAGGAAACAAAGCTATTCTTATAGAAGTAGACCAGCTCCGCGACACCACTGATGTAATCAGACAAAGTATGGACAAAATTTCTGAAAGTGCGGGCAATATTCGTACATCAAGTGATTCTCTCAACGAAATCGCAAACAGTGTAGAAGCCGCAGTCAGCCAGATTGGCGGCCAAATCGATTTGTTTACGGTATAAGAGAATCTCTAAAAACAAAAAACCGCTATAGTTTTTACAAGACAAAGCAAAGATTATAGCGGCGCTCCTCAGATCAACATCTGATTCTCTTTTCTCTCCAAATCTGCTAGACTGTCTCTGTTTAGAGAAACAAAATGGCAGAAAAGGGAATCACGGAAAATAACGACGCAAACAGCGCGCTTAATCAAAATCAATCCGAAGAAGAAGCAAAAGCACAGGCTCTTCTTGAAGAAAAAGACT
>CAMOEE010000226.1 GCA_946611835.1 uncultured Treponema sp.
GCTATACACGCGTTGAGTTAAAATCTCGAAAAATCCAGGAAAAACTGAAGTGCACGTTCTTTTTGATTGAGGGCGACAGTCTCATGCGCTATGGAATTGAAGGTTGGCTGCGCGAAAATTCCTCCAGCCGGTGCCTTGGTTCCTCTGGAAATGTCCTGGATTTTTTTGATTTCATGGAGGAAGCGAAAAACAGCGGAGAAAAAGACTCGTTTCCCGAAATCCTTGTCACCGATGTGAATCTGGAAGGTGACTGCTACTCCGGAATCAGCCTTATCCGGCACTGCCACAAACTTTATCCCGAAATAAAAATCATAGTCTACAGCGAAAACACGTTCCCCAGTTTTTTGAACGCCACAATCGAAGCGGGGGCAATGGGGTATGTTGCAAAGCAGAGCGACGGACGGGAGCTTAAAAATGCCATCGACTCCGTTCTGAGGGGAATGCTTTACGTGGATTCTCAGCTTGCGAAAAAACTTGTCAGCTTTGAGCATTTCATTTCCCGCTTTACAAAACGTGAGGCCGAGATTCTGTGTCTTATCATGCAGAAATACAGCAACACCGAGATTGCGGAAAAACTCTGCCTTACCAAGCGCACGGTGGAAAACAATATCAGCAGAATCTACATCAAGACCGGCCTTTCCACACGCGAGGAACTTGTACGATATGAAGACTTTTAAAAAGTCCGCATGAAAAGTGTGGTCTTTGCATAAAAAGTCCGCATGAAAAGTGTAGTGTTTGCTTGAAAAGTCCGCATGAAAAGTGTAAGATGTGGACGTGGAACGGCTTATTTTTTCAAAACTGGAGCAGTGGAAGAATTCTCCTACCAGAAAACCCCTTGTCCTCAGGGGTGCCAGACAGGTTGGCAAAACTTGGGTGATGAAAGAATTCGGAAAAAGGTATTTCAAAAACGTTGCCTACATCAACTTTGACAATAACGCTGCGATGAAAGCACTTTTTGAGGGTGACTATGACATTTCAAGAATCATTCTGGCTTTAAGCGCAGAGACAGGAGTTTCCATAAAGGCAAGGGACAGCCTGATTATTTTTGATGAGATTCAGGAAGTTCCGCGAGCACTTTCGAGTTTAAAGTATTTTTGCGAGAATGCTCCCGAATATTCAGTAATCGCAGCCGGAAGCCAGATGGGAGTCGCCCTGCACAACGGGACGAGCTTTCCTGTGGGCAAAGTTGATTTGATGACGCTTTATCCGTTTTCATTCGTTGAATTTCTTATGGCATGCGGAAACGAACAGATGGTCTCAGTTTTGGAATCCGGTGACTGGCCGTTGATTACCGCATTAAAATCAAAATTCATTTCGCTGATGAAAGAGTATTTTTATGTCGGCGGAATGCCCCAGGCGCTCCAAACTTTCATCGATGATCAGGATTGGTTCAAGGTCCGTGAGGTCCAGGAAAATCTTTTGGAAGTGTATGCACAGGATTTTTCAAAGCACGCATCAGGCATGCTCAGTACCCGCCTGAAACAGGTCTGGACATCTTTACCGGCACAGCTTTCAAAGGAAAACAAAAAGTTCATTTACGGACAGGTAAAAAAAGGTGCTCGTGCAAAAGATTTTGAGCTTGCTATCCAGTGGCTGTCCGACTGCGGCCTTATCCATCTTGTCCACAGCATCTCAAAACCTGGCTACCCCTTGAAAGCATACGAGGAGCTGGATTCCTTCAAGATTTACATGAATGACGTGGGACTTTTATGCGCGCTCGGCAACACTGACATAAAAACAATTTTGGACGACAATTCTTTTTTCGTGGAGTTCAAGGGAGCCGTCACCGAGCAATATGTGTTGCAGCAGATTCTTTCATGCACCGACTTCAAGCCCTTTTATTATTCGTCGCCAAATTCCTCCGGCGAAATAGATTTTATGATTCAGATGGAAGATCAGATTGTTCCAATCGAAGTAAAATCCGCAGAAAATCTTCAGGCAAAAAGTCTGAAGGCATTCCATCAGAAATACGGCAACCGTTTTTCCGTGCGGACTTCCCTCTCCGATTTTAGGCGTGATGACTGGCTCACAAACATTCCGCTCTATGCCATTCCTTTTATAGGGAACTTTGCCCTTATTTAAATCAAATCACCAAAAAAATTCAAAAAAGTGCGTAAAACTCACTAAAAACCGTGCGTTCACACTCACACGGGATTTGTTTTATGTGATAGCCTTTTATCACGTGATTTTTGGACAGGAATTGCGTGTAAGACAGTCCGTAGAAGGGGAGTTTCATGGCAAAGAGTAAAAAAGAACCAGAAGATTTTATTCTCAGATGCAGGTTCAACTATAGTGAGGACGCAAAACAAAAGGATGACTTTCACATTGACTGCGAAAGTGCATATCTCCACAGCTCCTATTACAAGAAGATTTTCGACGGAACGCTGAAGGACACCAACCGGAGGAAACGCTTCGTAAAGATAACGAATGTGGAAAGCGGAAAAAGCATCTGGCGTACTCTCAGGGGAGTTCCGACCGGCGCGCTCTCACAGGGCATTCTATATGTGAACAGCGACGGCAGATCCATTCTTGAGGGCTCTTCCTCGGAGACCACAAAACTTACCATAAAAAAGTCCTGCTGGCTTTTCTACTACTGGAACACGGACAACACCGCCGCCAGGGTTTCGTTCAAGATGGGGTTTGTCTCGTTGGTCATAAGCATCGTGGCTTTTATATGCGGATTTATTCCACACTGAACGATGCCATAAAAATGGATTCTTGCCCTTTTGGGCTGGAAATAAATTCATAAGGAGTTTTAAATGAAAGCGACAAAAATTATTGCGGTGCTTGCCGTCGCTCTGGTGGCAGGCACAATGGGACTTACGTCTTGCAGCAAGGGCGGAAAGGGAGCAAGCGGAAAAGTAAAGGGCGAACTTCTTCCCGAAGGGAATTTCAAGGTAGAACTTACAGAGGACGGGAGCGGAGTAATTATTAAAGGGTACGATGATAAGGACTGGCCGAAGAAGGACGGAAATTATGTCAAAAAGGACGTAATAATCCCATCTACCATACAGGGACTTCCAGTAAAGAGAATAGATAGACTTGGCTTAAAATATGCTATAACTGGTCTTGTCATCCCGGAGGGTGTTGAGATTATAGGTAAATATGCATTTCCAGAGCGCAAATACTTAACTTCCGTGACCCTTCCGTCAACGCTCAAGGCAATCGGAAGAAATGCTTTTTACGAATGCTGGGAACTGGCCGTGTGCAATCTGCCGGAGGGACTTGAGTATATAGGACAGAGTGCTTTCGAATATACTGGCTTGACATCGGTGTCCCTTCCGAAAAGCCTTAAATACATTTCGGAAAATGCATTTCATGGTTGCGCCAACCTTGCGGAAATAAACATTCCGGAAGGCCTTGAAGTCACAACTACCAATGTTGAAGATTTCACAGATATTTTTAGTGGTGATGGAATAAACAAATCCCTTGCCCTGCAGAAGCTGCTGAAAGAAACCAAACCTAAAGAAGATCTTGTAAACGCTGCTTATGTGGGTGGTAAACGTGAGTTTGATGACATAATAAAACCGCTGTACGGTCTGGATGAAGAATTCGTGAAATACTATGATTGACTGCTTTGCATAGTAACTAGAAGTAAAAAGGACTTTTCAGGTTCCAATCTTCAAGCATATACCCCAGTCCATCTGCAGAGTGCCGCCATACCTCCTGTTCGCGCTCTGCGGGTGTGGCTTGTGGTCTGCCAAGCAAAGATGCCTCCGGGGGCTATGGGGTTCCGGGGGTGTTTTTTTACACAACATGTGTTTTTTGTGGTATAATGTTTTGTAAGGAGGCTTATATGGCAATGGCATTAAGGCAAAAAGCAATTGACTATATCGGTATGCTTGACGAAGAGCAGACCATGCGCGTCATAACATATATAGAAAACCTTGGCAACTTGTAAAGATTAATTCCCCACTTTTCTGTCAGAAACTGCAATATTTTTT
>CAMOEE010000227.1 GCA_946611835.1 uncultured Treponema sp.
GCTATATCCTCGACAACGCAAAAATGGCCCTTGCCCGCAAAAACATGATTGTCCTCCACCCGCTTCCGCGAGTAAACGAAATCGCCCCGGAAGTAGATGACGACCCGAGAGCAGCCTACTTTAAGCAGGTTAAATACGGCATGTTCGTCCGTATGGCACTCATTGCAAAATTGACAGGCGTGCTGTAAGGCAAGGTCAGAAAAACATTTTCTTTACAAATCATACTTATAACTTATAATTCTAAGTATGAGACATTCATTTTTTATCATTCTTTTCTCACTAACAATTGTCTTTTCCAGTTGTGGTAAAAAAATCCCGGAACTGCATCCTACTCAAGATAATCCGGTAACTATTTCACTCTGGTACGATGCCTCTGTCACCGAAGCCTCTTCCCCGCCGGCAGACTGGATTGCCTACAAAATCATCCGTGAAAAATTCGGTATCAATCTTGAGCTTACCATGCTTCCTGCCACAGCCTCGGACAGGAATATAAAGGTCAACGCTGCGGCAGACGGAGACGCCCTGCCAGATATGACCGTCGTAAACAGGGAACCTCTTCTTAACCTTATCAAAAAAGGACTCATCATGCCGGTTGATGATTTGTACCCCCTCATGCCCAACCGAACTGCAAAAATGTACAACGAAAGCTCACGCCGTTTTGCCACCGTCAAAGGGAAATGCTACGGCTTCTCAACTCCGGGCGGTAAAATCCAAAAAAATGAGGGCGTGCTGATCCGAAAGGACTGGCTGGACAAGCTGGGTCTTCAAGTTCCCAAAACAATCGACGAATATCTTGATGTCATGCGTGCCTTCACAAAAAAAGACCCTGACGGGAACGGCAGGAATGACACTTTCGGCTACGGAGCATTCGTTGAAATCAACAATTATGAAGAGGGACTTGGCCGCCGCTTCGATCCGATTTTTGGTGCATATGGCGTTGCGGGAACCTGGAACATGACCGAAAGTGAAGCTGGTCTTAATGTCAGAAAACCGGCATATTACGATGCCCTCAAAACTATTGCCACAATGCAAAATGAAGGCCTCATCGACCCCAACTGGCAGGCATACAAAAAAGATGATTTCCGTGCCGCATGGAAGCAGGGGCGCTTCGGAATCATGCGGGAGCAGAACAGTGCCTATGCTTCCGAGTCAAACTATGCCCTCTTCGATCGAAAATTCCCCGATGGCTCATGGATTGTCATCGATCCGCCTGTAGGTCCTGACGGCAAAAGTGCAGTCGGCGTTTACACTATTCCATACACAACTCTAGTAATATCAAAGCGTGCCGAACAAGAAGGAAAAGCTCCCTTAATCGCAAAACTTCTCGAATGGATGGTCAGCGATGAAGGATATTACCTTCTCGGCTGGGGCGAGGAAGGCGTCAACTTCACTTTCAACGAGAATCACATCCCGGTTGCAGACGGCATTCCCGACCCCTCAAAGAGTTTTACGAAGAGCGCACAGCAGCCTCTCACCCAGCTCAGGAACATGGTTTTCTGGCACAGCGATGCTGAGCTTATAAGCCGCTACCCCACATACATCACCGAAGTAAGCCACAAGGAAATGAGCGCCCTGAAAGTTCTCCGGGAGATGCAGCAAAAGGCCTGGGTAAATGCGACCGGCTCGGACACTCTTCCTGTTCCTAGTACAGAACTAAAGCAATACTACGAGCAGGGACTGGTCGACTTTGTTACAGGAAGACAGCTTCTTACAAAAGAAAATTGGCAGGCCTGGCTGCAGAAATTCGATCAGCTCGGCGGCGAAGTCTGGGAACAGACAGGCGTAGTAAACGCCCGTGAATCAAATTATCTATACTAAACATACATATTCTAGCAAACACGGTCAGCTTGTGCTATAATGTTTTCTATGAAATTGAAATCCATTAGAACAAAGCTGACCCTTCTTTTATTTTTCATCGCTCTAATTCCTTTGCTGTTTGTCATTATTTTTTACCTTGCAAGAAATATTTCGAGCGCTATCGACAACGCAAAATCAGAGGGCTTCCTTCGCAATTCAATTGTCAACGAACATATCAGCGAACATTTTGAAAGAAACCTGGCCGTGCTCCGCACTTTCGCCCGAAACCCAATGACCCTGCACTATATTCAGGCAGAAGCTGACAAGAGGGACTCTCTCACGGTACAAACCCTTAACCGCACAAACGATGTCTTCAACGACACGGACAATATGATTCTTACGGACAAAAACGGCGATCAGATTGCCCGCAGCGATAGCTTTCCCCTCATCAATGTCGAGCACCGCCGCTACTTCCACGAAGCAATACAGGGAAGGGAATATGTCTCTGATGTTCTCATAAGCCTTGCCAACAACCGTCTGATTACGGTTCTCGAAGTTCCGGTTTTTGACGAGCATAATAATGCCGTAGGTGTAGTCCAGCGGGATTACGACCTTTCAGCATTGCAGCAATATGTAAAAGGTCTCTCAACTCCCAACACCAGGGTAATAATCACGGACACGGTCGGAAACATCGTGGCCCATTCATCAGAAACATTTGCGGCCAACAAGCTCATCAATGTAAGCACGAATCCAGCTGTAGCGGCCGCCCTGGCAGGCAAAACCGGCACCATTGATACTAACACACCGGTTGCAGGTTCCAAAAAAGAACACCTTCTTGTCAGTTTCTCAAAAAATGAAATTTCCGGCTGGGTAATCATCACCGAGCGAACATACCTTGACATCTGGCAGAAGGTCGCAACAGATGCAATCACGGCAGTAGTAGTCGGCGGAATCCTGCTTTTCGTAATCGCCCTCGTTGCGGCATACATAGCCGAAAAAGCTACACGAAAGCTCCGGGCCATTTCAAGCCTCGCAAACAAAGCCGCAGACGGCACCGAAGATGCCCTTTCTCTATCAGAACTCGGGGACGACGAGCTTGGTCAGATGGTCACAGCAATCAACAAAATCCGTTCTTCCCGTGACTTCTATCAAAAAGATGCCGAAATCGACAAGCTCACGGGTCTCTTGAACAAGGCGACATTTGAACGACTCTGCCGGAAGAATCTCGCCGCAAATCAGGCCGGAACTTTCTCATCATTGATTGTCATCGACCTCGACCATTTCAAAGAAGTAAACGACTCCCTTGGCCACCAGACAGGAGATGCGGTCCTTCACGATTTCGCTGAAATTCTGAGAAGGCTCTTCCGCCCTACAGATTTGGTCGGCCGTTTTGGTGGCGATGAATTTGTCGTCTTCCTCAATGATATTCCTGGAAAAGAAATCTCATTGCAAAAGGCAAGGCGAATCGTCGAGTCTACCAGCTCTGTTCTCACCGGCATAGATTCAATAAAAGTCAGCGCTAGTATCGGCATCAGCTCGTCCCCGCATCATGGCAACGACTACGACACCCTGTTTGCAGTTGCGGACAAGGCAGTCTATGCCGTAAAAGAAAGCGGAAGAAAAGGTTTCTGCTATGGAAAAGACGAAGTTGTTCACTTGTAAGAGTTATCACAGCTCTGTCAAATGTGCTAAAATAGGCAAAGGAATAAAAAATGCTTAATGTAGATACAATCAAAAACGGTCTGGTCATCGACCACATTAAGGCAGGCTTCGGCCCACAAATCTTTCACTTTCTTGGGCTTGATAAGGCTGATTTTTCATGCGCGCTGATTATGAATGTTCCGTCAAAAAAGTCCGGCAAAAAGGACATTATCAAAATTGACAACATAATCAACATCGACTACTCGGTTTTGGGCTTCATAGACCCAAACATCTCAATCGCAGTCATCAAAGACGAAAAAATCGTTCGTAAAATCAAAATGGAACTTCCCGAAAAAGTCGAAAATGTTATCCGCTGTAAAAATCCGCGCTGTATCACTGTCACGGAGCATTATGTTCGCCCTGTTTTCAAGCTGGTCAACCGCTCAAAAAATCAGTATGCCTGCGAATACTGCGACGCATTGTACACGGCAGGCTCGATAGA
>CAMOEE010000228.1 GCA_946611835.1 uncultured Treponema sp.
GTGGCACAACGCGGACAATAAGGCAAAATGTACTTGCCCTCGTAGATAAGGCCTTTGTCCCAGAGGGATTTTGCCACCCACCAGATGGTTTCCATGAAGTCAGGGTTCATGGTCTTGTAGTCGTTGTCAAAATCAACCCAGCGGCCCATGCGGGTGATGGTCTTCCGCCATTCTGATGTGTATTTGAGGACTGAGGCACGGCATTTGTCGTTAAAGTTGGCGACTCCGTATTCTTCAATCTCGTGCTTAGAGTTGATTCCCAGCTCTTTTTCGATAAGGTTTTCAACAGGCAAACCGTGGCAGTCCCAGCCGAAGCGGCGGTCAACCTTTTTGCCTTTCATTGTCTGATAGCGGGGAATAATGTCTTTAATCGTTGAGGGAATGAAGTGACCGAAATGCGGCAGGCCTGTGGCAAACGGAGGGCCGTCAAAGAAAACGAATTCCTCTGCTTTGCTTCGCTGCTGAACCGACTTTTTAAAAGTGTCGTTCTTTTTCCAAAACTCTAAAACTTCTTCTTCCTGCTTAGGAAAATCAACCTTTGCATCAACTGACTTGTACACAATATTCCTCGTAGATGACGGAATTTTTGATTCCGAAAGATTTTTGGGGAATATTATAGAATAAACTTCAATAAAAATCTACTACCGTGACCGCCGGTCATTTCTTCCCTGATAGAAACGCTGTTTTTCCATGTACATTTCACCATCAGCCCGCTGGAAGACAGTCTTATAATTTTCGTCTCCTTTTAAATAGAATGTAAGGCCGGAAGAAATTGAAAGCTCATTATTGTATTTGCGAGGAGACTTGTTAAATTCACTTATAGTCTCATGGAATTTATCAAAAAGATTTTTAACTTCTTCTTCGTCTGTTTTTTCTTTTATAACGATAAATTCATCTCCACCGATACGATAAATAGACTCTTCGCCAAAGACAGTTTTAAGAACATTTGCTGCATCTGAAATCAACAAATCTCCGATTTCATGCCCGAAACTATCATTCACACGCTTTAAACCGTTCACATCAAAGACAATTACGGCAAAATCGGCCAGTCCTTCGATTATCTTTCGGTCAAGGACTTTAACAATATCCAGGTAGGCAGCTTTGTTACCAACCCCTGTCATTGCATCAGTATAAGCCTGTGAGTGGATGTAGCTGATGTATTCCCTCAGTTCAGACGCCATTTTCCGGATACTGTCCGCAAGCCGGCCGATTTCATCATCTGAATGGTGACGAATAGGAATATTCAACTCGCCTTTTGAAATTCTCGAAGCGGCATTTGTAAGTTCGTCAATGGGGCGGACAACATAATGAATTACTAGCTGAATCATAGCGACGATTACAAAAATTACAACCACTAGAATTATCATCATAAGCCGGCGCATTCGAAATGAAGGCTTTTTGACTTCATCTTCAGGAACTGAAACAGCGAGAATCATTCCATTCTGCAGTCTCTCCCCGACAATGAACTGGGACTTTTCGTGCCATTTATAATAACCTACACTTCCGTCATGTTTTTTTTCGCGTAAAAGATAAGATGCCGCATCCAATAACCCCTCGTCAAATTCCATTGCAGAAAGACCTTCAGGATACTCTCGGTGATAAACTAAACTGCCTTTTTCATCCAACAGGAAGCCAAATCCATTTTTATAGTCAATATCATCAACAACACGATGGATTCCTGCCATATTTATATCCATGCCGACTACACCGAAAAAAGCATCATTTTTGTAAACAGGAATGACATAGGATATCATTACGATATTTATATTCTGGTTGATATAAGGAGAAAGCCAGCTAGCCCTTCCCCTGTCCCGCGGTTCATAATACCAGCCAACATGCTCACGGTCGTTGCTGGGATATTTGAATATATCGGTAGGAGTTAAACTGACAAAAGAATCAGCATCAGATTTCAAAAAGAAAAATCCTGCAGTGGGACCGAATTTAACTGGCTCAAGACGGAAGTAAGCAGTTTCTACACTACCTGGAATTCCTGCGATGGTGAGTGCCTTACTATAGGATTCATCGACAAATTGCGTCAGATAAGCAGCATTTTTTTCTGCCTTTTTAAGATCGATATTATCCGTAATGTAATCTGCAAGAGACTGAACAGCCCGCTCCACATCGGCCATGTGGGTATTCAACTCGCTCACCTTTTGCCTGGCAAGCATATTCATCGTCTTCTCATTACTGTCACGAATGATGGACTGCATTTCTCTGGAACCAGCTATAGAAATCGAAAAATAAACAGCGAGAATTATTCCAGACAGGAGTGTAAGCATTTTAACACGAAGAGACTTCATCACACTTTCTCCTATGTTCTTTTGACACCATTTCCCCCCATCTCCTTAACGAGATAGCAGGCCTGGGCAGCACGATAATAATTCTTTTTAATCATATCAGAAAGCCGGACATCAGTTACCCCTACAGATACCGTTACCAGCCCTTCCTTTTCAAGTTCTGTGGCAAAAGCATAGCATAAATCATAAGCCTGAGTAAGATTTTGCGTAATAAGAACCGTAAATTCATCGCCACCCCAGCGGAAAATTTCATCATGCTCAAAAATACGGCGAGCAACCTCTGTAACATGGAGCAGGATTGCATCTCCGTCTAGATTGTCATTGGCTTCCTTAAAGAAATCTATATCAAAAACGGCAATTGACTTGTAGCGGGTCGTATTGAAAACTCCGCGCTCCCCATAGACATCCTTAAAATAATTGCGGTTGTACAATCCAGTAAGAGGATCCACAGGCTCATTTTTTACAGGATTAGCTAATTTATTTTTATCATCTGCGTGAATTTGAAGACAGATTATTACAGAAAGCAAAATAAAAAGTAGGATAATTGTAATAATAAAAACAGGACTTTTACTTTTTTGAACATGACTATTCAAAACGTTGCTAACTACTAGATACCAGTCAAGTTCTGGAATAAATGTTGTAGCGACAAAGCCATCTCCCTTGACAGCGTAGTCATATTTTTCGGTAAAAGAAGGATTTTGAAGGCGGTGATAGGCATTTTCAATATTAATTGAGTGAGTGTCAACCCGAACAAGACCGTTTTTATCAACAAGATTTACTTTGATTTCGTATTTTTCTTCGTATCTTTTAAAGAGTTCCTGCAGTTCATCAACAACCACGCCAATTCCGCATACTCCCAGAAGTTCCCCTTTAGCATTTTCGACACGAAGGTCAATAAAGACAGTCCACTTGTTGCCGTTTGCCTGATCCAAATCTACATCAAGGGCATAGGGAACATTTTTTGCAAGAATATTGGAATACCAGATATCATGGCTGTCTACATGGGGATTAATGATTTTTAAAAGCCCGTCTCCAGTGTAATAGCGGCGAGTCTTATCAGAAACCAGAAAACAGGATGTATATTCGCCGGCCTGCCTGATATTTGAAAGCCAGGCCTTGAATTTCTGAATCAAATACTCTTCGGAATATTCATCTTCATGTTCAAGAAGATCTAGTGCAAAAGAATTCTGCGCCATAGCCTTGGAAACCTGAATCGGTCCGCGAATCATGCTTATAATATCATCATGAATGCACTCTGTAATAAGAAGATGAAATTCTCTATCACTATAGGATTCTTTTAAAGGAATTGTAAGATGAAGGATAATTGATACGACTGAAAAAATAGCAAGAAGAAAGATGACACTAACCTGCCGTTTGAACCTTGTGCTACCCATAAGCTAATTCCTTTGACCGAAAATAGCCGTACCGATACGGACAATAGTTGCCCCCTCTTCAATAGCGATTTCAAAATCGCCACTCATACCCATAGAAAGCTCTGAAAGGTCAAGGCTGGGGTATTTTTTCTGGAAAGAATCCCTGAGATTACGCAGGGTGGAAAATGATTTGCGGATTAAGCCTTTGTCCTCGGTAAAAGGAGCCATGGTCATAAAGCCCCTGGGCATGACATGAGGGAA
>CAMOEE010000229.1 GCA_946611835.1 uncultured Treponema sp.
AAGTTAGCGTCAAGGCGCGGGTTCAGCATGCGGAACGGTTTTCTGTTTTCCATAAAACTCTCCAAATACATATTTTTGAGGAAAATTCCTCTGTATATATATTTGAAAAATTTACATGTTTTCGGCAGTTCGCAGACAAAATTTTGAAAAAAAACTCGCACATGGATGTGCGAACATGGGGGAAGAGAGAATTTTCAGAATGAAAATTCTCGTACGAATCTGAAAATCCATGGATGGATTTTCAGTTCGAAAGTTTCGGCAGTAATTGTGAAAAAAAGTGAAAAAAAATTCGCACACGGATGTGCGAACATGAGGGGGAGAGAGAATTTTCAGAATGAAAATTCTCGTACGAATCCAAAAGTGCATGGAAGCACTTTTGGTTCGAAAATTACATGCTTGTATATCCGCCGTCAACCGGGAGAGCTACTCCTGTTACATAGGCAGAAGCCGGGCTTGCGAGGAAGATTGCGGCTGTGTCAAGCTCGCCCTCGTTTCCGTATCTTGAGAGCGGAATCATCGTTCGGGCGTTCTGCTGGAAGAAATCTGAGTCCAGGGTTTCTTTTGTGAGCGGGCTGTAGAAGTATCCCGGACAGATTGCGTTTACTGTGATGTTGTATTTACCCCACTCAGCAGCCAGACCTCGTGTGAGGTTGACGACTCCGCCTTTTGCCGCATGGTATGGAGAGCATGGCGCTACTTTGTTTCCGACGAGACCGTACATCGAAGCGATGTTGATGATTCTTCCGTATTTTGCCTTGATCATTGCTTTTTTAGCGACGGCACGGGCCATTTTGAATGTTCCGCCTAAGTCAACATTCAGCTCTCCGTTGAACTGGTCATCAGTGATATCTTCTGCCGGGGCAACGGCTCCTGTTCCCGCATTGTTGATAAGGATGTCAATTCTTCCGAATTTTGCCACAACTTCATCGATAGCGGCATTTACTTTTTCTGTATCTGTGATATCGCATTGGATTGCGAGTGTCTCAACTTTGTAAGTGTCGGTGATTTCTTTTGCAACAGCCTCAATCTTATCTTTTCGGCGGGCGATTGCCACGATTTTTGCTCCCTGATTTGCGAGAGCTTTTGCCATTTGAACTCCAAGACCTGTAGAGCAGCCTGTTACGACTGCGACCTGACCTGTAAGGTCAAAATAATTCTTCATATAAGCACTCCTATTCGGGCGTTAAAAAACGCTTAAAATAAGTATAAACCTTAAGTTCTATTTATGCAACTTTCTATTGACACAAGAAGTTATTAGTTGTATAACAAAACATACTAATTCACTAGGTTAATAGTGATTTAAAATCAAAAAAAGGAGCTAAAAATGAAAAAAATCATCGCTCTCGCAGGAATCGCTCTTCTTGCAACATCAGTTTTCGCACAGAAAGTCCTCAAGGTTGGCGCAACACCTGAGCCACATGCTGCAGTCCTCAATCTTGTAAAGGAAGATCTCGCCGCCAAGGGTATCGATCTTCAGGTCATCGAATTCACAGATTATGTCACACCAAACGATGCGGTTGAGGCCGGTGACATCGACGCAAACTACTTCCAGCACATTCCTTACCTTGATTCATTCAATAAGGAAAAGGGATATCACCTCGTGAATGCGGCTGGTATCCATGTTGAGCCTTTCGCTCTTTATTCAGGCAAAATCAAAAAACTCGACGACCTCAAAAAGAAGGCTACAATCGCAATTCCTAACGACCCGACAAACGAGGGCCGTGCCCTTCTTCTTTTGCAGGAAGCAGGCCTCATCACTCTCAAAGAGGGCAGCGGAATCACGGCGACTCCTCTCGACATCAAAAAGAATCCTAAAAAACTCAAGTTCAAGGAAATCGAAGCCGCTTCGCTTCCACGAGTCCTGGGCGATGTCGATGCTGCGGTCATCAATGGCAACTACGCAATCCCGGCAGGTCTTTCTGCAAAAAAAGACGGCCTCTTCGTTGAAGGTTCTTCTTCACCTTATGTAAATGTAATCGCCGTAAAAGCTGGCAACGAGGGCAAAGAGGAAATCAAAGCCCTTGTCGAAGCTCTTAAAAGCGACAAAGTAAAGAACTACATTGCAGAACGCTACCCCAACGGTGAAGTCGTTGTGGTTTTCTAATCTGTAGATTAAAGTCCTTTTGAACGGGCCTGCAATTGCTGAAGCGCTTTTGCAGGCTCTTTTGTTTTTTGCTATAATTTCCTAAATGAAAAAAAATGTTGTTCTGCCGGCCTTTTTCCTTTTGGGGCTTTGTCTTGTCTGGGGAAATCAGCCTGTCCTGGAGAAGATTGAGATGGATTTGAGTGACGAAATTGATTCTTCTTTCTATATACAAGATATTTCCGACGAGCTTTTTGCAAAAATGTGGGGGAAGAGCTTCAAGGAAAACTGCACGATTCCTAAAAGCGAGCTTCGCCATCTCCGCCTGCTTCATAAGACTTTGGACGGCACAACGAAAGAAGGCGAGCTTGTCTGCAATGTCAAAATCGCCCAAAAGCTGCTGGAGATTTTCAAGGAGCTTTACCGCGCGGACTATCCCATCGAAAAAATCCGCCTTATTGACGAGTACGATGGGGACGACGAACGCTCCATGAGTGACAACAATTCTTCCTGCTTCAATTTTCGCTTTATTTCCCATACGACCACAGTCTCAAAGCACGGCTCAGGCCTCGCAGTGGACATCAACCCGCTTTACAATCCCTATTACAAAATGGTCAGGGGCAGGCCGAACATTGAACCGGCGAATTCCGCACCCTATCTCGACCGGAGCAAAAAATTCCCTTACAAAATCGACCACAATGACCTTGCCTATAAACTTTTTACGGAAGCTGGCTTTGAGTGGGGTGGTGACTGGCCTGACTGCAAGGACTGGCAACATTTTGAAATGAGCAAGTAGCGGGCGTTGCGGGCGGCGATTGAGCCCGCAGAGAGGGGTACGACGCAACGAAGTGCGGCGTAGGGGAGAGACTTCTCCCCTTGAACATTTTTTTGTATTTCTATAATATTGATTTTGACATTTTTTTAATTTTTGTCATAATGATATCATAGGAGTTAACCAAATGGCTAAGAAGTATGCATTTTTGTTCCCTGGACAGGGCGCACAGGCTCAGGGAATGATTAAAGATGTTTGTGAGGCTTTTCCGGAGGCCCGCAAGGTCATTGATGAGATTTCAAAAGTAACAGGAAAAGATATTCCAAAACTGCTCTGGGAAACTGAGCAGACTGAATTAAATAGAAGCGACAACAGCCAGCTTGCAATCACTGCGGCAAGTCTTGCCGTTATGGCTGCCTTGAAGTCAAAGGGAATCGAGCCGAGTGCCGCAATGGGCTTCTCTCTGGGCGAATTCCCGGCCCTTTATGCAGCAGGAATCCTTTCTTTTGAGGATGTAATAAAGGTTGTCGTTCAGCGCGGAACTATCATGCAGAAAGTCTGCGAGCAGATTGCAGAAGAAAATGCGGGAAATGCTCCTGGAATGAGCGCAATTCTCGGTCTTCCGCCAGAAAAAGTCGAAGAAATCGCAAATGGAATCGAAGGCGCTTATGCCGCAAACCTCAATAGCGTCAAACAGACTGTAATTTCAGGCACTGCTGACGGCCTTACAAAGGCTGAGGAAGCCGCAAAAGCCGCAGGGGCTAGAAGAACAGTCCGCCTTGCAGTCGCAGGTCCTTTCCACAGCCCGCTCATGCAGCGTGCCGCCGACAATTTCAAGGTCGCTCTGGAGCCATACACATTCTGTGACCCCAAAATCACTTTGTTCTCAAATGTAACCGGCAAAAAAGTCACAGAGGGCGCTCCTGCAAAATCAAGCGCAGTTGACCACCTCACTCATCCGGTTCGCTGGACGGACGAAGAGAAAGTCCTCGCTGATTTGATTAAAGAAGATTCTGCAAACGAGTGGGTTATCCTCGAAGTAGGACCGGGAAAAGT
>CAMOEE010000230.1 GCA_946611835.1 uncultured Treponema sp.
TGTAGATGTATTTGGCTTCCACTTTCGGACGGGGGTTCAATTCCCCCCATCTCCACTTCAAATGAAAGATACTTTCTTTCACTTTGTACTCCTTTAAGCCGCTTGGGTAAAACTCAAGCGGCTTATTTTGTGTAAAAAAAGAGAAGAAATCTTTTTTTTGGCTTAGCGAGTTAAGCTTTTTAGTTTTCGTTTTGGGATGCGGATTGTTTTCTTCCGGCCAGATAGGCGTAGCGGATTAACTTTTTGAGAGCCTGTTTTTTGGAATGGGTGAGCACTCCGTTGTAGATGTTGAAGCACTCCTGTTCGATTGCTTCAGGGATTTTGATTTCTTCATTTGTCGATGACATAAGCTGTTCTCCTTTTTTGTCTGCCTTTCGAGTGGAAGGTTGGCAAACGGGTTGGGTTTATATCAGGGGCAGATATAGTTTATGCTTATATTATAACTACTATTCATTGTATTGTCAATTTTAGCTTAGAAATTCCTTTCAAAAAAAATGTCTTTCTTTTATAATAATCACATGAAAAACGAATCTCTTATTAATAATTACAAACAATTTTTGGATAATGGTAAGACTGAGCGGGAATGTGTCTCTCAGATTATCTCATGGGCAAAAAAATGCGGCTTCAGGGATGTGAACGATTGCTCATCCCTGAAGGCCGGCGACAAGGTTTTTGTGCAGAAGATGAACAAAGCCATAGCTCTCTTTGTGGTCGGATCTGAATCAATCGAAAAAGGCATGAACATCCTTGGAGCTCACATCGACTCGCCCCGCCTTGATGTCAAGCAGAATCCCCTTTATGAGAATGATTTCCTCGTCTATCTCAACACTCATTACTATGGCGGAATCAAAAAATACCAGTGGGTCACCCTTCCGCTTGCAATTCACGGCCTTGTATGCAAGAAAGACGGAAGCAGCGTGCAAGTCTGCCTTGGCGAATCAGCCGATGATCCTGTTTTCTGTATCTCGGACATTCTCCCTCACCTTGCGCAAAAGCAGATGAAGGAGAGTGCCAGTGATTTTATTACCGGCGAAAGCCTCGACTTGATTTGTGGAAGCGGAATTCCTTCAAAAGACGATGACAAGGATTCAAAAAAAGACAAGCCCTCTGCAAAAAAAGCTATTCTTTCAATCCTCAAAGAAAAATACGGAATCGAAGAAGAAGATTTTGGCTCGGCAGAGCTTGAGATTGTCCCGGCAGGTAATGCCCGTGACCTTGGATTCGACCGCTCACTTATTCTTGGCTATGGCCAGGACGACAGAAGCTGTGCATACACCTCAGCCTGTGCCCTTATTGAAAGCGATGCTGGAAAACGCACGAACTGCTGCCTTTGTGTCGATAAGGAAGAAATAGGTTCGGTCGGAGCTACGGGAATGGGTAGCCACTTCTTTGAGAATGCTCTTGCCGAAGTTATTGCCCGTCTGCCACAAGGCTACTCAGACCTTACCTTGCGCCGCTGCCTTGCCAACTGCAACATGCTTTCAAGCGATGTGAATGCCGCCTTTGACCCGATGAACTCTGATTTGTTCGACAAGGCGAATGCCAGCTTCCTTAACGGAGGAATCGTCTTCAACAAATACACCGGAAGCCGGGGAAAGAGCGGGGCCAGCGACGCAAACCCGGAATTCATCGCAAGATTAAGGGGGCTTTTGGATAAGGCCGGAGTAAAATATCAGATGGCAGAGCTTGGAAAGGTTGATCAAGGGGGTGGCGGAACAATCGCATACCTGGCCGCAAAATACGGCATGAATGTCCTCGATGCAGGCGTTTCAGTCCTCTCAATGCACGCCCCCTGGGAAATCACGGCCAAAGAAGACATAGAGCAGGCATATAACGCATACAAGACATTCTTGACATTGGAGTAAAATTCCTCACGGAGAACACAGAGTTCACGGAGAATTTTTACTATATGATAAAAAAAACACCCCAATCTTTTTTTTATAATAAGATTGGGGTGTTTTGCTTTCCTAAATTGAAATCTCTCTGTGCTCTCTTTGGCTCTGTGAGAGATTAAAAAAATCTAAGCTGTTTGCTGCTCTATGAGGAGCTGCTCAAGGTTCGGCTTTTCCTTTCCGTCAACGATTTCTTTTGTGACGGTGAGATGTTTTTTGCCCTTGATGCTTGGTGCCTCATACATAAGGTCCATGAGCAATTTTTCTACGATTGAGCGCAAGCCTCGGGCCCCTGTCTTCTGCTTGATGGCTGTCTCTGCGATTTCGTCAAGCGCTTCGCTCGTGAAATCCAAGTCCAAATCGTCCATCTCAAAGGAAGCCTTGAACTGCTTTGTGATTGCGTTTTTAGGCTCTGTAAGGATTCGGGTAAGGTCAGCTTTTGTAAGCTCTTTGAGCGCAACGGAAATTGGCATACGACCGATAAGCTCTGGTATGATTCCGAACTTCACAAGATCGTCCGGCGTACACTGGTTCAAAAGCTCCATTCGCTGGGTCTCGTCCATTGTTCCGACATTTGAGCCGAAGCCCAGTGAGTGGGAAGCGATTCTCTGCTCAATGATTTTGTCCAGGCCAACAAAGGCTCCGCCCAGAATGAAGAGAATGTTTGATGTGTCAATCTGAAGCATTTCCTGATTCGGGTGCTTTCGGCCTCCCTGTGGCGGAACCGAAGCCTGTGTGCCTTCGATAATCTTAAGGAGTGCCTGCTGAACGCCTTCGCCAGAGACATCACGGGTAATTGAAGTGTTCTCGCTTTTTCGGCCGATTTTATCGATTTCGTCAATGAAGATGATACCACGCTCAGCTGCGGCAATGTTTCCGTCTGCGGCGTTAATCAATTTGAGAAGGACATTCTCGACATCCTCACCGACATAGCCGGCTTCTGTAAGGGTAGTGGCATCTGCGATTGCGAAGGGAACCTTGAGCTTTTCGGCCAGGGTTTTTGCAAGCAAAGTCTTTCCGCTTCCAGTTGGTCCAATAAGAAGGACATTTGACTTCTCGATTTTAACATCATTCTCGGTGTTGATTACATCAAGCTTTGACATTCTCTTGTAGTGGTTGTATACGGCAACCGAGAGGGCTTTTTTTGCATAATCCTGACCGATTACATATTCGTCGAGGTAGGCCTTGAATTCTTTTGGAGAAGGAACTTCTGTCATGTCGATTGGGTCAACTGACTTTTCCTTTTGTGCGACGATTCCCTCGCAGACAGCGATACACTTGTCGCAGATAAAAATATTGTTTGTCGGAGCCGCTACGAGGTGGCGTTTGTCATCTCCCGGCTTTCCGCAGAATGAGCAGTACTGAACATCACTTCTGAATCCACGCATTATTTAGCCTCCATTGAAGTTGAAGCACGAGACGGCATGACCTTATCGACGATTCCGTAAGCAAGGGCATCCTCTGCGCTCATAAAGAAGTCACGCTCCATGTCCTTTGCGATTTCGTCCTCAGGCTTGCCGCATTTTTCTGCAAGATATTTGATAGAAAGTTTTTTGAGACGAATGATTTCTTTTGCCTGTACTGCGATATCGCTTTCCTGGCCCTGGACGCCTCCGCGAGGCTGATGAATCATTACACGGCAAGAGGGAAGGGCGAATCGTTTTCCTTTTGTTCCGCCTGCAAGAAGAATTGCTCCCATTGAGGCTGCCTGACCGATACAGATTGTCTGGATGTCGCATTTGACATACTGCATTGCATCATAGATTGCAAGGCCGGCCGTTACGCTTCCGCCTGGAGAATTGATATAAATGCTGATGTCCTTGTCCGGGTTCTCTGACTCAAGGAAAAGAATCTGAGCCACGACCAGGTCTGCGTTCAAGTCGTTGATTTCGCCGTCAACGAAAATAATCCGGTCTTTTAAAAGCCGTGAATAAATGTCGTAGAATCGCTCGCCGTTTCCGCTTCGCTCGATAACGCTTGGCATGTAATTGTTCATCTGTTCGT
>CAMOEE010000231.1 GCA_946611835.1 uncultured Treponema sp.
TCGCAATCGAGCTTATTTTGCAGAATCTCATGCGAGTTCTTCCTTTTGTCGGTCCGAACCCTCGCCAGTACCCCACTATGGCTACGGTCAACTTCAACTGGGGCCTTGTTTCAATTTCGAACATTCAGCTCGTTGTAATCATTTTGAGTGCGGCCCTCATGATTATCCTCAATTATATTGTAAATTACACAAAAGTTGGCAAGGCGATGAAGGCCGTTTCCTTTGACATGGGAGCATCAAGCCTCATGGGAATCAACGTAAACCGAATCATCACTCTCACATTTGTAATCGGCTCTGTCCTGGCAGGAGCTGGCGGCGTTCTTTATGCAACGGCTTATCCTCAGATTGACCCGATGATGGGCTATATTCCAGGCCTCAAAGCCTTCGTCGCAGCCGTTCTTGGCGGAATCGGCTCAATTCCGGGAGCAATGGTCGGCGGTATGATTCTTGGCATCGCGGAGACAATGGTAAAAGCCTACTTCCCTGCCCCACAGTACGCCGACGCAATTTCATACTGTATCCTCATTTTGATTCTTCTGGTAAAACCGGCGGGACTTCTGGGCAAAAAGATGAGAGTTAAGGTTTAAGGAGCGGCACAATGAAAAACATAAAAACAAGAAATACTTTGATTCTAACGGGAATTGCCGCTTTTGCGATTTTCCTGCCCTTTTTGCTGATTCGTGCGAACATCATCAACGCTTACACGGCTTATGTCATTACTTTGGCGGGAGTCAATGCTATTATGGCTATTTCCGTCAATGTCGTAAGCGGAATCACAGGCCAGCTCACTCTCGGCCAATGTGCCTTTGAGGCAGTCGGTGCTTACATGACCATGATTCTCGCTCAGGATTTGGGGCTTCCTCTTCCTGTCGCAATTATTATCGCCCCGCTCGTTGCGGCTTTTTTGGGATTCTTGATTGGCTTCCCTACCCTCAAACTTGAAGGCGACTATCTTGCAATCGTAACGCTCGCTTTCGGTGAAATTATCCGTGTCGTTCTGGTCAATCTCAAAGGAATCACAGGTGGCCCCAACGGAAAGAGCTTTAAATTCTCATTTTTGCGGGACAGCCTTGACTGGGGGCCGAGCCTTTCTTACCTGGTGATTATCGGCGCCCTCGTTTTGATTATCGTTTTTCTGCAGAACTTCCTGCGCTCAAGCTACGGCCGGGCAATCATGGCCGTCCGCGAAGACGAAATTGCCGCAAATTCAAACGGCGTCAGCGTTTTCAAATACAAGATGATTGGCTTTGTCGCAGGTGCCTTTATCGGGGGCATTGGCGGTGCCCTTTACGCTCCATTCATCGGTCTTATCAAGCCGGAGCTGGCTTCTTTCAACAACTCAATCAATGCCCTTATTTTCGTAGTTTTGGGCGGAATGGGTTCTATCACAGGCTCGGTCATCGCGGCATTCGTACTCACTTACATGCAGGAATTCTTGCGCTTCATGCAGAACTACCGCCTGCTTTTGTACCCGGTCATTTTGATTCTCGTAATGCTTTTCCGTCCTCAGGGTTTACTCGGCATGAAGGAACTTTCTTTCATCAAATGCTGGGATGGTCTTCCAGGTCTTATAAAAAAGATAAAGGCTAAGAAACTTGCAAAAGCCGAATCAAATGAAGGAGGCGAAAAATGAGCGAAAACAAAACAATTTTGACGGCTTCTGACATTTCGATTGTATTCGGTGGTTTGCGGGCCGTCAGTGATTTGAACATGGAGCTTAAAAAAGGCGAGCTTGTTGGCTTGATCGGGCCTAACGGTGCCGGTAAAACCACAGTATTCAACATGCTTTCTGGCGTTTATACTCCAAGCAGCGGCCAGATTATTTACACTGACCGTAAAAACCGGGTTCATATCGTAAACAAAATGACTCCTGCACAGCTCAACAAAATCGGAATCGCCCGGACTTTCCAGAATATCCGCCTTTTCGGAAACCTCACCGTGGCCGACAATGTCCGGATTGCAATGCACGCCCAGCGTGAGGCTAATCCTCTTCAAATTCTCTTCCGTACTCCCAAATTTTTCAGGGATGAGGAGATGATGACAAACCGTGTCAAAAATCTTCTGAAGCTCTTCGGTCTGCTTGAAAAAGAAAGTGAGCTTGCAAAAAACCTTCCTTACGGCGAGCAGAGAAAGCTTGAAATCTGCCGTGCTTTGGCCAGCCAGCCTCAGATTCTTCTTCTGGACGAACCGGCCGCCGGCATGAACCCCCAGGAAACAAAAGAACTCATGGAACTTATTTCCTTTATTCGCAAGGAATTCGGTCTCACAATCCTCTTGATTGAGCACGACATGAAGCTGGTCATGGGAATCTGCGAGCGGCTTTTCGTTCTTGACTACGGCCGAATCATCGCACAGGGAACTCCTGACGAAGTGCGCAAAAATCCTCTTGTCATCAAGGCCTATCTTGGCGGCGATGTGGAGAACGCTGAAGTTGACAAAGGCGTTGACAATCTTATCTCAAATTATGTTGGAGGAAGCGAAAATGCCAATGCTAGAAGTTAACAATCTCGTAGTCAGTTATGGTGCAATCCGGGCACTCAAAGGAATCAGCTTTAATGTAGAAAAAGGCGAAATTATCTCCCTGATTGGAGCAAACGGTGCCGGAAAAACCACGACACTTCACTCTATATCAAACCTGATTAAAAAACAGAGCGGAAGCGTCATTTTCAAGGGCGAGGACATCACAAACACTAACCCCGACAAAATCGTAAAGGCTGGATTGATTCATGTTCCGGAGGGACGGCGGGTTTTCGCAAATCTTAGCGTAAAAGAAAACCTTGAGATGGGAGCCTACCTGAGAAAGAATAAGGCCGCCATCAAAGAAGACCTTGAGCATGTCTACGAGCTTTTCCCACGATTGCGGGAACGGGTAAAGCAGCTTGCGGGCACTCTTTCCGGCGGTGAGCAGCAGATGCTTGCAATGGGGCGTGCCCTCATGTCAAAACCGGAGCTTCTTCTTCTTGATGAGCCGAGTATGGGTCTTGCGCCTATCCTGGTTGACGAAATTTTCGACATCATTCAGAAAATCAATAAGAACGGAACTACGATTCTTCTGGTCGAGCAGAACGCTTTTAAGGCCATGAGCATTGCAAACCGGGTTTACATTCTTGAGACTGGCCATGTCGCTTCTTCAGGAGAGGCAAGCGTAATGATTCACGATGAGGCTGTTAAAAAAGCATATTTAGGTGGATAATATAATAAGGAGAAAATATTATGATTGTACGCGATTTTATGACTAAGAATCCGTTTTATACGAATCCTAAAGAGCAAATTTACAATGTCAAAAGCATGATGGACAGAGAAAAGTTCTCAAAAGTTCCTGTCCTCGATGATTCAGGAAAGCTTGTCGGCGTTGTTACCAAGACTGATTTAAAAAAGGCCATGCCTTCTGAGGCTACAACTCTCGATATCTATGAGCTGGGCTATCTCCTTTCAAAAATCACCGTCGAAAAAGTGATGAAAAAGGACCCGATTACAATTCAAAAGGATGCAACTATTGAAGAAGCTGCAAAAATCATGTCAGAAAAAGGACTTTCAAGCCTTGTCGTAATGGACGGCGAAGTTCTCGCAGGAATTCTCTCAAAATCTGACCTTTTCAAAGCTCTTGTAAATATGTTCGGGCTGCGCTATGAGGGCGTTCGCGCATCCCTGGAAGTGAGCGATGACTGTGGTGTTCTTGCAAAAATCAGCTCTGCAATCGCAGAAAAAAAGGGTAAAATCGTCTCCTTCATTACGGCGGACGGAAGCGATGTCAGCAAACGAATCATCACATTCAAAATCCTCGGACTTGATAAAGAAACAGTCCGAGATATTTTGAGCAAAGTCGGCGGCGAAATTAAGGATATAAGATAAGTTAGGGTAAA
>CAMOEE010000232.1 GCA_946611835.1 uncultured Treponema sp.
AAATCATCACTCCGCTCTCAGCACGAATCGCAGGCCACTTCACAATCGAGCGTGTTATTCACCCGGTTACAGGCGAATTGCTCTGCGATGTGAACGACTACATTACTGACGAACTTGCAAAGAAAATCGAAGAAGCTGGCGTAGAAAAAGTCAAACTCCGAACAGTTCTCACTTGTGAGGCTGAGCACGGCGTTTGCGTTAAATGTTATGGAAAGAACTTGGCCCGCAACAAGCTTGTTGAAATCGGTGAGGCTGTCGGCGTTATCGCGGCTCAGTCAATCGGTCAGCCAGGTACTCAGCTTACTATGCGTACATTCCATGTCGGTGGTACGGCATCTAAAGCGACAGAAGATAACCGAATCGTTCTTAAATATCCGGTTATCGTCGGAAAAATCACTGGTACGAATGTTCCTACCGACGACGGCAACATGCTCTTCACTCGTAAAGGCTCAATGATGGTTACTCGCATCATCGATTCTTTCAAAATTGAGAAGGGAGCAAAACTTGCAGTTGCTGACGGCGGACGAATTCTTAAAGGTGGTGTCCTTATCGAAGGCAAAAAGCCTGTTCTTGCAAAAGAAAACGGCCGCATCATCATCTTGGGAGACACTCTCTATCTCGCCGGTAACGAGCAGAAAGTTGAAATTTCCAACGGTTCAACGGTAATCGTAAAAGAAGGAGATATCATCGAGGCTGGAAAAGTCCTCGGTACATTCGATCCTTCAAAAGAGCCGATTATCGCCGAAGTTTCAGGATATGTTCACTATGAGGATATTATCCTTGGTTCAACCCTCGTTGAGAAGATTCTTGACAACGGTAACATTGAGCGACATATTTCTGACCTTCACCTTGATGTTAAACAGCCACGAATCCTCATCACTGATGAGGCAGGTAACGAGCTCGGCTCATACTTCTTGCCAGCTGACGCAGTCCTTGATGTCGAGGATAAGCAGCAGGTTAAAGCTGGTGACACATTGGCTCGTCTTCCAGTTGCAGCGGCAAAAACAAACGATATTACCGGTGGTTTGCCACGAGTTTCAGAATTGTTCGAAGCCCGCAAGCCGAAAGTTCCATGCGTACTTGCCCAGATTGGCGGCGTTGTCAAATTCAACGGCGTTACAAAAGGCAAGCGAATCGTTATCGTAGAAGACGCTTATGGCAAGACTTACGAGCATCTCGTTCCGATGACTCGACGAATGTTGGTTCGTGACGGTGATATTGTCGAAGCTGGCGAACAGCTTTGTGACGGTTCCCCAAGCGCACATGACATTCTTGCAATCCTTGGTGAGAATGCCCTCATGGATTACCTTATGTCTGAAATCCAGTCGGTTTACTCGGCTCAGGGCGTTGCAATCGATGACAAACACATTGGTGTTATTGTCCGACAGATGCTCCGCAAAGTTGAGGTCGTTTCAGTTGGAGATACACGCTTCATCTTCGGTCAGCAGGTTGATAAATATCACTTCCACGAGGAGAACAAGCGCGTTATCGCAGAAGGCGGTCAGCCAGCAGTTGCCCGCCCGATGTTCCAGGGTATCACAAAAGCTGCCTTGGCAACCGATTCCTTCATCTCGGCTTCTTCATTCCAGGAGACAACGCGAGTTCTTACAAACGCAGCAATTTCTGGCTCAACAGATACATTGCACGGTTTGAAAGAAAATGTCATCATCGGTCACATGATTCCGGCAGGAACTGGTATCCGCGATTACCGCGATGTCAAGCTCTTCGATGATTCAGACCGCGACCTTGATGTTCAAATGGAAGAAATCGTTCAGCGCCGAAAGGAAGAGCAGGAGCGTGAAATGGCACTTGCACACGCTATTGTTGAGCCTCCGGCCGAGGAATAGAGTTAATTCTTAAAGATAATGTTGCCGCATGGTTCTTGGACTGTGCGGCATTTTTCATATTAAAATTGTTTTCCTTGAAATTAAGGATTTTGCAAGAAATTTATAAAAAATTCCCTTGAATTCATTTTCTGAATTCTATACAATATTCAAACCTATCGCATTTGGGTTTTAATGCGAGGATTTTGTCCGGAGTGCTGACCGGCAAACTAATAGGAGAAAGGCAATGCCTACAATCAATCAACTTGTTCGTAAAGGACGACAGTCTCTTGCAAACTCGACAAAAGCTCCCGCGCTTGAGTCATGTCCGCAGAAACGCGGCGTTTGCACTCGTGTTATGACTGTTACCCCGAAAAAGCCGAACTCAGCTCTTCGTAAGGTAGCTCGTGTTCGCTTGTCAAATGGAATTGAAGTTACTGCATACATTCCAGGTATTGGACACAACTTGCAGGAACACTCAGTTGTTCTTATTCGTGGTGGTCGTGTAAAGGATCTTCCTGGTGTTCGTTATCACATCATCCGTGGTACAAAAGATACTCTTGGTGTTGACGGACGCAAACGCGCTCGCTCTAAGTACGGTGCTAAAAAGCCAAAGGCATAATCTATAAAGGAGAATTACTATGGGAAGACATAAGAAATCAGTAAATCGTCCTATTGTGCCTGATACAAAATACAATAGCCCGGTTATCACAAAATTCGTCTCACGCATGATGCTGGACGGAAAAAAAGATGTTTGTACTAAAATTGTCTACAAAGCAATGGATCAGCTCAAGGCAAAAACTGACAAAGATCCACTTGAAGTATTCCTCAAGGCTCTCGATAATGTAAAACCAATGGTAGAGGTTAAATCTCGCCGAGTTGGTGGTGCTACATATCAGGTTCCTTGTGAAATCCGTGATGCACGCAAAGAAGCTCTCGCTATGCGATGGGTTATCGCTGCTGCCCGCTCACGAAGCGGTCACGGTATGGCAGACACACTTGCTTCTGAATTGCTCGACGCATTCAACAACACAGGTTCTGCTTACAAAAAGAAGGAAGATACACACAAGATGGCAGAGGCAAACAAAGCTTTTGCTCACTACCGCTGGTAGATTGTGTAATGCCAGACATTTTCTGGCATTCCTTTCAAAAGCTCCCGTTTTTTCAGGCGGGAGTTTTTCTTTTTTTTCTGTCTAATTTTTTTGAGATTTTCCTGAAAACTTTAGAAAAATCCTGCAATTTTTACCAAAAAACTTTTCATTTCGCTTGAACAAAATCCTTAAATATTATATAAATAGAGAACTTGCAAACAGCTCTGTAATGGGCTGTGCAATTGGTTCTTTGAGATTGTTGGGCGGGCTTCATCCCTTAAGGTAAGTCCGGTGGTTTCCGTAAAGTCAGCGTTAACGCTTTCAGGAGGCCGCAGCTTCGGTCAAAAAGAACAGTCTGGTTCACGAAGTTCCTTGTAACTTTCTAGTTTCCAGACCAGTTGTCGAGTTTGCTTGATGATGATTCGGTGGATTCTACAAAACGCTTTGAGGTTTTATAAGGTGTTTGCTAAAAATCAAATCTTCCGTCTTATCTTCAATCAAATCTTTTAGTTATAGCAATTAGTGTGTCTGCGAATGTGGCTTTTTCGGTTGAAATTGACCATGTTCTGGCTTAAAGTGCAACACATAATTTTTTAATCTGCCGAAAAGGAATCGGCAAAGGAGAAAAACATGGCTAAGGAGAAGTTCGTCCGAACTAAACCTCACATGAACGTTGGTACTATCGGTCACGTTGACCATGGTAAGACTACATTGTCTGCTGCTATCACAACTTATTGTGGTAACAAATATGGCGACAAAGTACTTAAGTATGACGAAATTGATAACGCTCCAGAAGAGAAAGAGCGTGGTATCACAATCAATACTCGTCACTTGGAGTATCAGTCAGACAAACGCCACTACGCACACATTGACTGCCCAGGACACGCTGACTACATCAAAAACATGATTACTGGTGCTG
>CAMOEE010000233.1 GCA_946611835.1 uncultured Treponema sp.
AAAGTCGATTACAAAAATCTTCCAAAAATGTAGAATAAACTGATTTTTGGCAACGAGGCCGTTCTGATTTTTTCAGGACGGCTTTTTTTTGTTTAGGGGGAAAAATGAAACTTACACCCAGAGAAACTGAAAAACTCTTGCTTTCGTATGCTGGTTTTGTGGCGGAGAGGCGGAAAGAGCGTGGTTTGAAGCTCAATTATGTGGAGGCGGTGGCTTATATTTCTTCGGCTTTGATGGAAAAGGCCCGCGACGGAAAATCTGTGACCCAGCTCATGCAGGAAGGCGCAAAACTTCTGACGACCGCAGATGTTATGGAAGGCGTGGCTGATATGATAAATGAAGTTCAACTTGAGGCAACTTTCCCCGACGGAACAAAACTCGTTACGGTTCACAATCCGATTCGGGAAGCAGAATGATTTTTTTGGAGGGCTTATGAAAATCGGTGAAATAATTTCCTGCAACAAAACGATTGAATTGAACCTTGGGCGAAAGACGATTCAGCTTGATGTGACGAATAAGGGCGACCGGCCTGTTCAGGTTGGCTCGCATTTTCATTTTTATGAGGTGAACGGACTTCTTTCTTTTGACAGAAAAGCGGCTTTCGGCTTTAAGCTTGATATTCCTTCAGGGATGAGCGTGCGGTTTGAGCCGGGTGAGACAAAAAGGGTTCAGCTTTGCTCTTTTGGCGGAAAATCTGAGATTTACGGGCTGAACAATCTGACAAACGGAAAGGCAATTTAAGGGGGAAGCAAAATGAGTTACACGATTGACGGAAAAAAATACGCGGCCATGTACGGCCCGACTACCGGCGACAAAATCAGACTTGCTGATACAAATCTTCTGATTCAGATTGAAAAAGACTTTACGGTTTACGGCGACGAAGCAAAATTCGGTGGCGGAAAGACTCTTCGCGACGGAATGGGGCAGTCGGTGAACACAACGAGCGATGGCGGTGATTTGGATCTTGTAATTACGAACTGTGTAATTCTTGATTATACAGGAATTTACAAGGCTGATATCGGAATCAAAGACGGAAAAATCGCTGGAATCGGAAAGGCCGGAAACCCTGACACGATGGACGGCGTAAGTCCGGGAATGACTGTGGGAGCTTCCACTGAGGCACTTGCGGGTGAGGGCTTGATTGTAACGGCGGGCGGAATCGACACCCACATTCACTTTATTTCGCCTGAGCAGGTTGAGACAGCCCTTTGTTCCGGAGTTACAACGATGATTGGCGGCGGAACTGGCCCTTGCGACGGAACTAATGCCACAACCTGCACGCCCGGAAAATGGAATCTTGAAATGATGCTAAAGGCGGCGGAAGATTTCCCGATGAACATCGGCTATCTCGGAAAAGGAAACTGCTCGAACAAAACGGCTCAGAGCGAGCTTGTGGCCCAGATTAAGGCGGGGGCTTGCGGACTTAAAATTCACGAGGACTGGGGTACGACTCCAGCTGCGATTGATGCCGCGCTTACAATTGCCGATCAGTACGACGTTCAGGTTTGTATTCACACTGACACTTTGAACGAGGCTGGCTGTGTTGAGGACACTCTTAAAGCAATCAACGGGCGGACGATTCACACTTATCACACGGAAGGAGCGGGTGGCGGACATGCGCCAGATATTCTCAAAGTTGCTGGGCACGAAAATGTGATTCCTGCCTCAACGAACCCGACAATGCCTTTTACGGTGAACACGCTGGACGAGCATTTGGATATGCTCATGGTCTGTCATCACTTGGACAATAAAATCGCCGAGGATGTTGCATTTGCCGACAGCCGAATCAGGCCTGAGACGATTGCCGCAGAGGATGTTCTTCACGATATGGGAGCTTTGAGCATTATGTCGAGCGACAGTCAGGCGATGGGGCGAGTTGGCGAAGTAATTAGTCGAACATGGCAGACGGCCCACAAAATGAAGGAAGAACGAGGTCATCTTGAAGCAGACTCATGCAAAAAAGCGGGAGATTCTGGTGATTCCTTAGAAAACGACAATTTCCGTGCAAAAAGGTATGTCTCAAAATACACGATAAATCCTGCGATTGCACACGGAATTTCTGAATATGTCGGCTCGGTCGAAGTCGGTAAGATGGCGGATCTGGTTTTATGGAACCCGGTATTTTTTGGCGCAAAGCCAGACATCGTGATTAAGGGCGGTGCGGTTGTCCTTTCAAAAATGGGCGACTCAAATGCTTCGATTCCGACTTGTCAGCCTGTTTACTATCGGAATATGTTCGGTTTCTATGGAAAGGCAAAATATTTTACCTGCGCCACATTTCTTTCCCGGGCGGCGATTGAAGATAAATTGCCGGAAAAACTGGGACTTGAAAAAATCTGCCTGCCTGTAAAAAACTGCCGTAAAATCGGTAAAAAAGACATGAAATTCAATGACGCGCTTCCAAAAATTGATGTTGACCCGGAAAACTATCATGTCACGGCGGACGGAGAGATGATTGTGAGCAAGGCCGCAAGTTCCCTTCCGCTTACACAGCGATATTTCTTGTTTTAGCAAATGGAGAACTGAATGATTTGCGAGAAAATTCTTGGAAAAATCGGCGAAGAGCAATTTAACGGAAAGAAAATAGATTATGTTGATTTTGAATGGCACGAAACATATTCAAAACTTCATAGAAAGACTTCCAGGGCAGGGCGAGACCTTGCAATCAGCCTAGACGATTCGATTTTAAAGATTGGAATTAAGAGTGGCGATGTGCTTGGACTTGACGGCGAAACTGTGATTTGTGCCGATGTTTTGCCAGTTGAAATCTTGGGCGTAAAAGTTGGAAATCCTGCATTTTTCAATGCTGCGAAAGTGGCTTACGAAATCGGAAATTGCCATGCACCGCTATTTTTTGGAAAATCTGACTCGGAACTTGTCACGATTTATACGGAACCGATGGAAAGGCTTTTAAAAGGACTGGCTTCCGGCGGATATTCAGTTGAAGTCGAAAAGCGGACGGAAAAACTCGATTTTTCAAAACAGATTTCTTCGATAGTCGGACATTCGCATCACCACGGTGAGCATCATCACCATGAGCATTGATTTTTTCGAACTTTTGCAACTGAACGACGCGACCTTTCCGATTGGAAGCTACACTCACTCGTGGGGGCTTGAAACTTTCGTTCAAAAAGGAATCATTCGCGATTCACAAACGGCAGAATCTTATTTTCGCTCGGAACTTGAATCGAATTTTCTGACAAATGATTTTTTGTGCGCAAGGCTTTCCTATGAAGCGGCAGAAAAATCAGACTGGAAGGCAATCCAAGAAATCGACGAAATCTACAATGCATCCAAAAATGCAAAAGAAATCCGCGAAGGAAGCAAAAAACTTGCGGCAAGATTCATAAAAACTGTGAGTCTGTGGGGCAGAGCGGAAAACTCGGAAAACACGGCTAAAAATCAAGCTGACAATCCGTACATTCCGAATCATTTTCCTGTGGCTTACGGCTCGTACTGTGTAGTTTCAAAAATCAGCGAGGAAGAAGCTTTAAAGGCATTTTTGTACAGCCAGATTTCGGCAAGGGTTGTGACGGCTGTAAAACTCGTTCCGCTTTCGCAAAGCCAGGGGCAGAAAATCCTGCACTCGCTTTTTACGCTCTTCGGGGAAATCTTAGAAAAAGTCATGCGTCTTTCGAAGGATGACCTGTGCCGCTCCAGCCCGCAGAGCGAGATTCTTTTGATGCAGCACGAGTTTTTGTATACGAGATTGTACATGAGTTAGATATTTCAAAACGGTCTCCCATCGGGAACCTGCCACAAAAGTCGCGGTGAACAAGTTCAAGCGACTTTTTGTCAGAACCCCGATTCCGACCGTTTT
>CAMOEE010000234.1 GCA_946611835.1 uncultured Treponema sp.
TCAGCGTAATCGCTCAGCCAGGCGGAAGCGTCCGTGACGACAATGTAATCGAAACCTGCAACAAGTACGGAATGGTAATGGCCTTCACAGGCATAAGACTTTTCCATCACTAATTATAAAGCAAAATGCCCGCACGGATGCGGGCAAAAAAAACTGGCTCCCGTCGGGAACCAGTTTTTTCATTTTCTGGATTTTTAATGCTGGCACAGGCTTTTTGGTACAAGAGTTCAAGCGACTTTTTGTCAGAACCCCGACTCCGCCAGTTTTTTTATCTTCTGGATTTTTTAATGACGGCAAGGCTTGTTGGCTTTTTATGAATCAACTTTCTTCTTTTACACATCTTTTTTGGGATTTGGACGGGACTCTTACTGAATCGGCGCCGGGAATTATGAATTCGGCCCGCCACGCCCTTGAATATTACGGGATTCGTGATGTTCCCGAAAGCACGCTCAAAAAGTTTATCGGGCCTCCACTTTTGAATTTGCGGGCGGCTCAGACCTTGAAGAAAGCCGAAGCGAAAAAGCGCTGGTCATCCAATATGTGATTCAGGAAAATCATCTCGAAGAAGAGCGTAAAAATGGAAAGATTCTCATGATTGGCGACCGCAAGCACGACATCATCGGTGCCCATAAGAACAAGATTCCTTGCTGTGCCTGTCTCTGGGGCTACGGAAGCCGTCAGGAATTCAGCGAATTTGGCGCAGACTATGTGATAGAAAGGCCGGGAGAGCTTCTTTAAAACCTTAAGCCGGCTTGGAGTCCCGGCACGATTGAAAGAGAATCATTCAAATCCCAGGACAGTCTTGTTTTTACCCATCCATTTTGACCAAAAGCCTCATCGTTAAAATCACTTATGCAAAAATCAAAAGTTCCCGCCACAAAAAAACGAAGACGGCCAATCAGTTTCATGGAAACCGAAGTCCTGTACTCAGGAAGAAGATTAAAGCTCCTGTCTTCCTGATCAAGCCAGATAAATCTTGCAAAAATCTCGTTTTCAGCCTTAAAGCGGGAATACAAAGTCTGCTGATTTCCCAGTCCAAAATCAATTTCACCTTCATGGCCAAAGCTAATACGCTCCGGTCGAGTCATTAGGCTTGCCATAAGGCGAGATGTGCCTGCATGAAGGCCCAGTCCCAAGGAATTGTTCGTGCCATAATTTACTTCCGGAACAATGTCAAACTTAGGCCGGGGGCGAAGGACAGCCTTTTCAATCAAATCAAGGCCATCATCAACATACTCAACTTGCAAGCCAGAAGCCTCTTCTTTTAAAAGGGAAGAGCCAATTTTGAACTGAAAGAGGCGGTTAATGCTTGGATAAATTTTTTTGGCCTCAGAACTCCTCAAATACACGCCGGCGGCATCATAATATTCAATCGTAACCGAAACCGGGCTGGGAATTAAGGCTTCATCAGTAATGGCCACGGAAAAATCTTTTGTCGCAGGATAACCCAAAACAATGCGATTTCCCACTGAAGGGCACATTGCAATCGGGAGTTTCACATCAGGATAGCTGATTTTTCCCTCAATAACCCGGGCAAGCATGTTCTTTTCAGAATCAAAAACCGCCAGCTCCTCATAGCCCTTAACGATTGCAAGTGTATAGCCCAAATCAGAAAAAATTTCATTTTCTTCAAGGGCAAGCATGTGGGAAAGATACATTGAGGCTGAATGCATATCCTTTGCGGCCAGCATCATGTGATTCACGAGTCCGTTGCTTTTTCTGTCCAGCCATGAAAGGAAAAACGAGCCGATTCCTTTTTTCTTTTCAGCAGGCGCTTTTTGCTCAGGAGGAAGGGGCTTTTCAATGTCAAATTCCTCGTCTTTTTCAGGAAAGAGCCTGCCCATCAATTTTGCGGCACGGGCATGAATATCCATTTTTCCGTCATAATACTCCTCTACATCACCGGTAAGATAGGCGACAAGTTTTGTGACAAGAATTGGCAGGAAAGGTCCTGTCTCAAAAGGATAATAAGTTCGCCCCGAAAGACGCTGATAAATAGAATTGATTCTTGGCAGGTAATTATTTTTATAGAGGCTTTCTTCAGTATTGGTTTGATTTGAAAAAGCCAAAACATGACCGAATTTTTTGTAGGCCCATTTGCCCCGGTTCATCGGAACGGTAGGCACGATATCTTCTGCATTTACGATGTTCCAGATGAAGCCGTATTTTTCCGCACAGCAGTCTTCGGCAGTAGTGACATTGGGGCAGGCAAAAGTGTAAGCGTAAATATTCTCAGGCTTAAAGAAATTGTCTTCCAGAAGGATTGATGAAAGCATGTTGGCTACTGCAGCCCCTCGACTGTGCCCTGTCATAAAAAGAAAGGCGTCTGTGGGGTTTATTGAGTGACGCAGCATGTAGGAAATGAGGGCGGTGTGAACTATGCTCGCCGCCTTAGCGAAGCCTATGTGGCTTTTTTTCTGAATTCTGTCAACATCATCAACATTAAGATTTGAAATCCATTCGCTGGCATTGGTCGGAGTTCCCCTTAAGACAACAAAAATCAGTGTCTGAAGGCCTCTGGAACTTTGAATTTTCTTTGAGCTTATGGAAAAAGCACACTGATCCTTTCCCCAGAGGGCATCCGTGTAATCAATCTCATAATGAAATTCAATATCAGCCTCCTTTATTCCGATTTTTTTGTAAGCATCAAGAAGATTGTTCTCCCGTGGACTTTCAGGGACATGGGAATAAGCCGCATCTGAAAAATAGGCGGCCAGGCGGGCAAGTTTGTGATTGTATTCAAATGAAGTTTTTTCACCAAATGATTTTTCCTCCCATTCAATCGGAATAGAAGTGTCATGGCCAGAAAAATTGATTTTTTCAGCAAAAGAAGATAAAGAAAGCAAGGTAAGCAGTAGAAGAAAAATTATTTTTTTCACGGTAAAAAATACCTTAACATAAAATTAAAAAAATAAAAAGGTGCGGTCCTTCACTCCATGGTCTTCAGTCTGCTAAACGCCTTTGCGCACAGCCAAAAAAAAAGCCGCACAGCCCAAAAAAAATCGCCGCACAGCCAATAAAAGCCATGCAGCGTTTACGGGGTTTTAGGGGCTTGCCCCTAGGAGAATGGGGTGTGACGCAACGCCTGCAGAGCATAGCTCTTTGGAGACTCACTAAAAACGCTTCTCAAGCGTTTTTGCCCTGCTAACGCAGTGCCCGTTCCCTAAGTGCGGCACTTGCGGTTTAGGCACAGCCTTCACCGAGACTCGCCTAGAAACTCGTCTCACGAGTTTCTTCGCCTAGCGGCGACCGGCTCCCTAGGAAAGGCTTTTCCCCTCCCCTTTCAATTTTCAATTTTCCGTTTTCAATTTATGCGTAAATCGGGCGAACTTTGATTACGCCGTCAATTGCCTCGAAGGCTTTAAGGGTTTCACCCTCAACCTTTCCGTCAACATCGATGAGGGCATATGCCAGGTCGTTCTTGTTCTGGTCAACCATGCCTGCAATGTTGAGCTTTGCATTTCCCAGGACTGCGGTAAACTGAGCAATCATGTTAGGAACATTTTTGTGAGCGATACAAAGTCGTGTTCCGTTTGCAGGAATCTCGCTGTTAAGGAAAGTCTTCGGGAAGTTTACAGAGTTACGAATTTCTCCGATTTCAAGGAAGTCACGGAGTTCTTTTACTGCCATAACAGCACAGTTGTCCTCAGCCTCTGGAGTTGAAGCGCCAAGGTGCGGCAAGCAGATTACTTTGTCGCACTTCAAGAGCTCTTCGTCAGCAAAGTCAGTGATGAGGGCAGCAACCTTTCCAGAAGCCAGGGCTGCAAGAACATCAGCGTTGTTTACAAGACCGCCTCGTGCAAAGTTGATGA
>CAMOEE010000235.1 GCA_946611835.1 uncultured Treponema sp.
ATTTTCTGAAAGAAAATTCTCGTGCGAATCAGAAAATCCATGGATGGATTTTCTGTTCGAATTATTCTTGGCTTGTGACTTCCTTGTAGAACTCGCAGAAATCCTTTCGCTTGTCTTTTGTAAACTGAATGGCAGTGCGCGGGTGCTGGTTCAAGACACCTGTTAAGAGGTACTGCAAGTCGTAGCCCCATTTTACACCGGCTTCCTTCATTGGATTCATGTGCTCCTCAACGAATTTGATGACCGGGAAGAGCTTGAATTTCGGATTCTTTAAGAAGCCCATCAAAAGCTCCATTGCACAGTTACCGGCTCCTCGACCCATAGCGGCATAAGTTGCATCGAGATAATCAACTCCGTCCCCTGCGGCCTCGATTGTGTTTGCGAAAGCCAGCTTCTGGTTGTCGTGAGCGTGAATTCCGAGCTTCTTACCGTATTTTGCGGCGGCTTCACCGTAAAGATCTGCAATACGAGCAATCTGTTCCGGATAAAGAGAACCGTAGCTGTCAACGATATAGATTATGTCAGCAGATGATTTTCCAATTAAATCAAGAGCAACCTTAATGTCTGACTCCTGAGCGTTTGAAATCGCCATGATATTACAGCTGACTTCATATCCCTTCTTTTTTGCATCCTCAATCATGTCTAGGGCACCCGGCATCTGGTGAAGGTATGTTGCAACCCGAATTAAATCGACCGGACTGTTTGCCTTTTCCTGAATATCCTGCTTGTAGTTGCAGCGGCCGACATCAGCCATAATCGCAATTTTTAAGTCTGTATTGTTATCGCCTATAACAGAACGGATAAAATCATCGCTTGAAAATTTACAGGGTCCGAATTTTGATTCATCGAACATTTCTTTGTCGGCACGATAACCAAATTCCATATAATCAACACCGGCTTTTACATTCGCCTCGTAAAGTGCCTTTTCAAATCCATCCGGGAAGAAAAAATCATTAACCAAACCACCATCTCGCAAAGTGGCATCCACGACCTTAATGCTTGGCCGGAAATCCATCAATTTAGAAAGCTCTTTCATAGTAAAAACTCCTTGATTCTATTTATAGTATCACAAAGGAGAAAAAGAGAAAAGAGGGTTTTAAATACCTGGAGAAGCGTGCTTTAGGGAAAATAAAATTTTTACAGGAATTCAAGATTCTCGTAATCGAGACGGTCTATGTCGTTTCTTGTGAGATTTGCGACAATTGAGTCCTGGAGATTTTCTGTAATATATGCCCGAACCTTGTCAATCGCCTGTGGCGGAGTTGAAGAATCGAACATTACGATTGCAAGCAGGAAATCACCGGCTGCTTTTATTCCAGAAATTTTTATATCGACTACGATTTGATGAGTGCGCAAATTGAGCGTAACACCACGAATAACCTGATTTACACCGACAGCATTTGCCTGATTAGCGGCCAACCGTGCTGCAAAACCGACTGAACTGATATCAATAATTTTGAGCTGGAACATTCGGTTATCCCGCATCCAGAGAGCATCGGCCTTTGGTTCCTGTATACAATTTGCACGAACATATTTTCGCAAGCCCATTGCACCAAGATTATCCAGATTTTTTACAACCTCGTGAAGCATGCCTTCCGGATTTTCGGCTGTCATAATGATACCGGCATCATGCTGAAGGCCGTTCACAAAATTGAACCATTTTTCCTTGGGGAGTGACTCTGAAATAATTCCCATATCGAGGGGAGAAAAAACACTTTCTTCTTCGAAAGATTTTATGAAATTATGCCAGCCTTTCAATGTAAGAGGAGGTTCTAGAGCTACATAACAAATTGAATCTGCATTTTTTCGCAATATAGCTTTAGCCTTTCGATAATCGTCAATAATATAAACTTCGTATTCCATGAGACGAAGCCGTTCAATTACCTTGGATTCAAAAACAGCACTAGGATTTATAAAAAAAACTTTGCGCCCAAAAACATTCTTATCCTGTTCTGCCATGGGAAAATCTCCTTTGAAATCTATCTTAATTATTTTATCACAAGTCTACAAAAAAATCAAAGAAAGATTGAATTTTTATATTTCAGAGATTTTTCTGTCCTTATCCATTAGCTTTCGAATGATTTCAACATAATGGCGGGTCAAATGCCTGATTCTCATACGGGAAAATAAATCAGCCCTGAAAATAGCCAGAATCTTGCTTTCTTCCCTGAAGGGGAAAAGACAGAAAGTCAAATCACATGCAGAATGTTTTGAAGGAATCGGAACATAATCGCATTTCTTCCCGTCCAGCCGGATATCCGCCATCTTTTCATGCTCGAAAGTAAAAATCGTCCGGGAAAAGTCACGCAAATCAGCAAGGCCACAAATCTCAAGTAATTTCTCGCTGTCAAAAGACTGATGATTAAGAGCTTCACGAACATAAGAATTCACCTTTTTAATAAAATCCAGAGCCGTCAAATCCTCATCCACAAAAAATCTGACCGGCGGAGTCGTAGCAAACAAGCCAAAGGAGCGAAGATTTCGGGAATTCCGGCAGCTGAAATTCGTTGATGTGACAACATCTTTTAAAGAAGATTCCCGGCAAAGCAGGATGATGAAGGCCGAAAAATAAAGAATAAAGGGAGTAACAGAAAGTTCCCGGCAGGCGGCACGAACCTTTTTTGTAAGAAGCCGCCCCACCCCATGAACCAAAGAACTTCCATCCCCACCATAGGCCGAAAAATTTGTTGCAGAAGCTTTTTTATCAGAAGGAATTGAAAGTCGTTGAAATGGATTCTTAAACTGACTGCCCCAAAAATCAGTGTTCTCTTTAATCTCGCAAAGATTTTCGGCCGGAAACGACTTCGGCAAATAAGTGACATCCTTCCCTGAATAAAATGCACTTAGCTCCGAAAAGAAAATCGCCATGGAAAATCCGTCAGTAATGATATGGCAAAAATCCAGGCAGACAATGTCTTTTCGCAGGGCAAGCCTGAAAAGCGGACCTTTTTCAAGATCAAAAGGGCGGATAAACTTTCGTAAATCATCAGATTCAAGCCTTTCAATATCAACACAGAGCTCAGCAAAAACTTTTCTGAAAAGGCAGCCGTTCTGCTCAAAGAAAACCGAGCGAAGTGACTCATGGCGAGAAACAATCTTTTTAACAGCATTCTCAAGTCGCCCGATATCTAAATTTTCTACCCGGAAACCGAAAGCAAGATTTATTCCTGTGTCGCTTTTATCTTTTTTCCAGATATTGAAAACGGCTCGTTCCTGAACTGAGGCAGGCTGTCGTGTGAAAGTCTCGTACATAGGGAAGATTATATATGAAAACAAAAGAAAAATCGTCTTTAGAGGTTGGATAATATCAAAAAAAACAATATCGAGGCAGACGATGAGTTTCAAAGATTCAAAAGTCGTGACCGTCGGCGCAAAGGAAATCGAAGGAATCAAAAACAAAAGAAAAACGCCCCTCGCAAGGAATCTCTTCCTCACAAGGGAGCGTTTTCATTTTCTATGTTTTACGCTGACACTCTAGAATGTGCAGCATAAAACTTATTTATACAACTCAACCAGCTTCTGCAAGTGAACAAATCTGTCCTTAGCAGCCTGTTCGTTGCGGTCGAAGAGAACCTTCGCGCGCTCTGGGAACTTGCGTGTAAGAGCAGAGTATCGTGTCTCGTTGTTCAAGAATGCCTGGTAAGTTCCGTCGCCTTCCTTAGAAGTGAGGGTGAACGGATTCTTTCCTTCTGCCTTGAGAGCCGGGTTGAAGCTGAAGAGGTTCCAGTAGCCGGCTTTTACGGCTGCCTTCATCTCGTCCTGACAGTGGTTCATGCCGCCCTTGACACCGTGGAGCT
>CAMOEE010000236.1 GCA_946611835.1 uncultured Treponema sp.
GCCCGCTTTTTTGTTGCCCCTGTCCTTGATTAGTGATAAACTTCCATAATTATGAAAAAAAATATCATTACAATACTGGCAGCGGGACTGCTGCTTTCTTCCTGCTCGATCCAGCAGGACAATTATTCAAAGAGAACTGTATCTGTTTCTGGAACGGGCAGCGTGACTGTTGAGGCTGACACTGCAACCATCATTCTTTCGGTGATTACAAAGGGTAAGGATGTTGCCGAAACTTCCGCCGAGAACGCTCTCAAGATGACAGCCGTTCAGGAAGCTGTCAAGGCCAAGGGCATTCAAAAAGAATGTATATCAACACAGAACTATTCCGTCTTCCAGGAAAGCCACTACGACAACAAGAGCGGAAAACAGGTCTATGATGATTACCGTGTCACAAATCAGATTAAGATTCTTGTCAAAAAAATCGGCATGACGGGTGAAATAATCGACCTGGCCCTCAAGTCTGGGGCAAACCAGCTTTCTTCCCTCACATACGGAGTCACTGACACTGAAATCGCAAAGAAACAGGCCCGCTCTCTGGCAATCTCTCAGGCTCAGGAAAGCGCGAACCTTCTTGCAGGGGCAAGCGGGGCTAAGCTTGGGAAAGTCCTCTCAATTTCGGAACATTCTGACTTCTCTTACCCCAGGGCAAGGCTTATGAAGGCCTCAGCCGTCGCAAACGCTGACATGGCGCTCGAAGAGGCTGCCCCCACTCCGATTTCCGGAGGCTCATCCACAATCACGATTACGGTCGATGCCGTCTATCAGTTGAGATAAAAGCAAAAAAAATATAAACTAAAAGAAAAGGAACTTAAAATGCTTGATTATCGTTTTATTAAAGAACATCTTGATGAAGTCAAAAAGAATATTTCTGACCGAAACATGGTCGCAGATGCAGATCTCGTCGTAAAACTCTTTGACGAGCGCACTGCCCTCACCACAAAATTGCAGGCCCTGCAGCAGAAACGAAATGAAAATGCGGCCGCAATGAAACAGAAGCTCGATGCTGACACTCGCGCAAAATACATCGAGGAAGGCAAAAAAATAAAGGATGATGTGACCGAGGCAGAAAAGGCCCTTGCCGAAGTTGAGGCAAAACTTGACGAGGCCAGCCGCCAGATTCCTAACATGCACCACCCTGACACACCAATCGGAAAGCTGGACACCGAGAACCTTGAGGTCAAAAAAGTCGGCACTCCACGAAAATTCGATTTCCAGCCAAAAGACCATGTAACTCTTGGCGAAGAGCTGGACATCCTCGACTTCGACCGGGGAACAAAGGTCTCTGGTCCTAAATTCTACTATCTTAAGAACGAAGCCGTTTTCCTGGAACAGGCTCTGATTATGTACGCCCTCAATATTCTCCGTAAGCACGGCTTTACCCACTTCATTACACCGGATGTGGCAAAACAGGAAATCTTGCAGGGTATCGGCTTCAACCCGCGCGGAAACGAGTCTAATGTTTACTGTATCGAAGAAGAAGGAACCTGTCTGGTCGCTACTGCCGAAATCACTCTTGGAGGCTACCACTCAGGAGAAATCTTAGATAAATCTTCACTTCCCCTCTTCTACTGCGGTCTCTCTCACTGTTTCCGCCGAGAGGCAGGTGGTGCCGGTCAGTTCTCAAAAGGACTTTACCGAGTCCATCAGTTCGACAAGGTTGAGATGTTCGTCTACTGTCTTCCAGAAGAAAGCGACAAAATCCACGAAAAGCTCCGCCTCATTGAGGAAGAAATCTTCTCAGGCCTGGGTCTTCCTTTCCATGTCGTTGACACCTGCACAGGCGACTTGGGTGCTCCAGCTTACCGAAAATGGGACCTTGAAGCCTGGATGCCAGGCCGGGCAAACGAGGCTCACCCGGAAGGCGACTATGGCGAAGTCACTTCTACTTCAAACTGCACTGACTACCAGGCTCGCCGCCTGAACGTTAAATACCACGACGATGACGGAAAGAACAAGTATGTTCACATGCTCAACGGAACCGCAATCGCCGTAGGAAGAGCAATGCTTGCTATTCTCGAAAACTATCAGAATGCAGACGGATCTGTCTCAATTCCTGAGGTTCTCGTTCCTTACTGCGGTTTTGACAAGATTCTGCCTAAGGCACAGAAGAAAGACCCGGTTTACCACGCAGCAAAAAAGTAAACATGCTTAATCCGGAAAACAGGCTTTTAAGGGGAATTTTCTATTTTCTCATCTTTATGAGCGTTATCCTTGCAGGAACAATGCTCAAGGTGCTTGAAAGTTTCCTCAAGCCTGTTGTTCTGGCAGTTCTTCTGGCGGCCGTCTTCTACCCTTTCGTCAAAAAACTCAGCTCGAAATTTAGGATTCCCTGGGCGCTGGGCATTCTTATTGTCTATGTGCTTTTCACCGTGCTTTTTTTCGCAATCGGGAATATTCTCACTTCGAGTCTTCTTTCAATCGCCAATTCCTATCCAAAATATGAGGCTCGCTTTCAGACGATTTACCGTGCCCTGCAGGAAAGCTTTGCCGCCAGTTCTGACTCCGGGCTTCTGGCATTTTTCTTTGACTTCAAAAAGGACCAGACTTTGCTTGAAAACTTGAGCACACAGCTGAACATTCTCCCACTGATTAAGAATTTTGCGGTCAACTTCACGAATTTTCTTACTTCATTCACAAAAACAACTTTTCTGATCATTCTTCTTTCAGTTTTTCTTCTCCTCGAGATGAAATTCACAAAAGAGAAGATTTTCAAGGCTTTCTCCAGCACTAACAGCGAAAAAATACACCTGATAATGCACCAGATTGCCGTTCAGACGACACATTACATATCGATAAAGTTCGTTATTTCGTCAATCACCGGCTGTCTGGTTTATATTTTCTGTCTTCTGGCTCGTATTGACTTTCCTCTCGTCTGGGGCTTTCTCGCCTTTGTCTTGAATTTCGTTCCCACATTCGGCTCAATTATTTCAAGCGCCGCAACGATAGTCTTTGCCTTCATTCAGTGGTATCCGTCAATTTTTCCTGTCGCACTGATAGGAATCGCCGTGATTTTGATAAACATGATTCTCGGAAATGTAATTGAACCTAGGATTGAGGGCGAAAACCTTGGAATCTCGCCTTTCGTTATTCTCGTGAGTTTGTCTCTATGGGGCTGGCTGTGGGGATTTATGGGGCTGATTCTAGCCGTTCCCCTCACCGTCATCATAAAAATTTTCTGTGAGAGCATTTCCTTTCTCAGACCAATCGGAATTCTTTTGGGAAGCGGAAAAACGCTCAAAATCTTTGATGAAGCTAATTCCAAAAAAAATTAACAGAAGATTCAGCACAAAAAGTCAAGTAAAATGTGGGCTTAAAGGCTGAATCTCCTGTTTTGTGCATTTAAACTGCTAAACTCTCGGAGTTTTTGCAAGACTTGCGGCAATTTCCTCGTCGGTCGGGATGTAGTCGCTCATAGTTCCGTCGTTGAAAGCCTTATAAGCGTACATATCGAAGTAACCTGTTCCTGTAAGGCCGAAGAGAATCGTCTTTTCCTCGCCTGTCTCCTTGCATTTAAGGGCCTCGTCAATGGCAACCTTGATTGCATGGCTTGACTCAGGAGCCGGAAGGATTCCCTCAACACGGGCAAAGGTCTGGGCAGCGGCAAAGACAGATGTCTGCTCCACAGAGCGGGCTTCCATAAGACCGTCATCGTAGAGCTGAGAAAGAATAGAGCTCATTCCGTGGTAGCGGAGGCCCCCGGCGTGGTTTGGTGACGGCATGAATTCAGAGCCTAGTGTGTACATTTTTGCCAGCGGACAGACATGACCTGTGTCGCAGAAGTCGTAGACAT
>CAMOEE010000237.1 GCA_946611835.1 uncultured Treponema sp.
GTATGAGAAAGGAAAACGGCAGGCAGCTTTCCGGCAAGCTGAATGTGATTTTCTTCGATTTGATCAAGATTCACAAGCTGCTCGGAAAACCGGTCGGGTCGCTCTCAAAGCTCGAAAAGTGGGGCATGTTTTTGTCCTACGCTGACGACGAGCGGCAGGCGGGCTACATCGACGAGATAATAAAGAGCGAAGGAGGTCTTATGAGTGCGAAATCATCACTTCTGACAGTGAGCCAGGACGAACTCAACTGGGTGCGACAGAATTCAATTTTCAAGGCTATGGAAGACCGCCACGCCTCAATGCATAATGGCATGAAGAAAGCCCGGGAACAAGGCTTGCAGGAAGGCATTCAACAGGGAGAACATAATGCAAAAATTGAAATGGCTCGAAACTTGCTTACAATGAAACTCGGTACGGTAGAACAGATTTCTCAGGCTTCTGGGCTCCCTTTGGAGCGGGTGCTTGAGCTAAAAGAGGAATCTGAAGCAATGAAAGAAAAATAATTCGAGCTCCAGAATGCATAATGCCGAATTATGGCTTTAAAATGTTAAACGGCTTTCCCCGGATTGAGGAAAGCCGTTGTGTTTTGTAGTTGCGGTTTATTAAATTAGTTGCTGAGTTTTACAGTAGCAATCGTGATTCCTGAACCTGTAAATTTGTTTGCACCTTTTGTGAGAGACACTGTTTTTTCTACAGCGTCAGCCTTAGTATCAACTGTATCGAAATTAAAAATTTCCGTGTCACCGAGTTTCAAAGCATTAACTTTTCCAGAAGTTTTTGAAGAACTTGCAGAGCCTACTTTGATAACTGCAGTGCAGTCTGCATCAGCTGTGATTGTGAACAAATCAACATATTTTGAGCCTGTAGAGAACTGGAGTTTTCCGTTCCATTCGCATTTTGTAGCGGTAAGAACTTTCATCGTTGCGCCCGAACCAGTCTTGTTCGTTGTCAATTCGATTTCAGAAGTTGGCTGTGAACCGCCTTTTGTTGCAGAAACTCCGTCTACTGCTGTTCCATCACGTGTATTGCTCGTGAAGTCCCATGAAGCATTAACTGTCACCGTCTGCTCGACAGAACCGCCGTTATTGCCAGTTGTGCCCGTTGTTGTTGTGGTGCTTGCATTGTCACCACTTGGTGCCTGAGTTGTGTTATCACTGTCATCACTGTCTGAGCATGATACGAACATGCCTGCGCTCATGATGAGTGCCAATGCTGAAATTGCTGCGAATGTTTTTGATAATTTTTTCATGGATATTCCCCCTTTTTTTAATGAAATCCATGAGTATATTACACAATCTTCATAAAAGTCGGAATATAATAAAAATCTTTTTTTTTTGCACAATTCCGATATTATTCTTAAAAAGAATAAGAAATTTCAAATTTAATGGGTAAAAAACTTAACAAAATATTAAAATTCGATAAAAACAAAAAAGTGCCGCATGGAGGCGGCGCAATAGGAAGTTGACCGCGAGAATTTCCACAAGGAAATTCTCGTCAGGACATGGATGTCCGAGTTGACCCCAATGCGATTCGAACGCACGACCTTTCGCTTAGGAGGCGAATGCTCTATCCAGCTGAGCTACGGGATCAAAATTAACAGTGAGATTCTATCAAAAAATAGAAAAAGAATCCATAACTATAAAAAAAGATTTCAAAAGAAAAAGCGCCAGGGCATGGAAGCCCGAAGTAGCCGGAAGGCTATGAGCGTGAGCGAAGGCTGGAACGCCCGGCCTGCGCAAGCAGGAGGCGCCCAAGTGCTAACCATTTGACTTCAATTGCTCAGTTAAAACACAAACCTCTTCCGCACCGCTTACGAGGATTCCGCCCATACCAAGTTCTATAGCAAGGGCAAGGTCAATGTCGTAACGGTCGCCGATTGAAATGCAGTCGGAATAAGAAAGGCTCTCGCCAAGGGCCGCCTCCGCCTCTTTAAGAGCGGCATCAAGGATTTTTTTTGACGGTTTTGAGGCCATGCAGGTATCAAGCCCGATGATTTTCGGGAAAACCCCTGAGATGCCGATTACCTCCAGCGTTTTTCTGGCAGGCTCCACAGGATTATTGGTCACGCAAATCATGTAGAAGTTTTTTGAAAGTTGCTCCAGGGCCGCAATCAGTTTTTCGTCCCTGTGAAGGTAGAGGGCCGGATCAAAAAGCTTTTTACGCCATTCGATGCTGGTCTCAATCGAAACACCGAAGAATTTGAAAAGATTTCCAAGGGAGATTTTCTGGCCATTATGCTCACTCGCCCACTTTCGTCGGAAATCCGCAACCATGTTTCTTGCCCCCTCGGCTGAATATCCGTTCAGTTTTGCCCAGTGCCTCACCTGCGAGTCAATCTGCTCATGGGCATATTCAGGACATGTATAAAGGGTTGAGTCAATGTCAAAAATCAGGACTTTCGGATTTGAAGGAAGATTATAGACTTGCATTTTTAGGCTCCAAGAATAGCGAAAACCGCCTCGCTAATATCATCATAATCGCCAAGGCCTACTCTTGCAAGAATCAAGTCTCCGATAAGCTCTGCGTCTGCACAGGGCATCTTCCTGATTTTAAAGCCTGTCGCTTTCTCTTTTTGGGCAATCAGCTCGTCATCCAGAGCCTGCCCGCCCGTAATGGCCATGCAGTCCGGAAAATATTCACCGTTGGAAAGAGCCGCCTCCTTAAGCAGGCTGATTCCGTGGGAAAGCTCTGAAAAATTCTTAACAGAGGGCGCAGAGTCCACAGAGGAATTTTCACCAAGGGAAGAATTTTCATACAAAGAATGCTCTCTGTGGTCTCCCAGGCTCTGTGAGGAATTTATAAGGTATGAAAGATTCCACAAGCCTGGAATCACGCTCGGCAGGGTTCTAAGGCCACTGGAAAAAACCGGTTTTGAGGTGCAGAGGTTCAATCCCTCGCTCGTCCCTGCCCTGTCACAGAGGCGGCCCGGGAGAACAGTTCCGCTTCCAATCAGCGCGACCACAAAATCAGGTGCGCCCGCAAAAACGAATGTTCCTTCGAGCAAACCCGTCGCCAGAGCCGCTTTTTCGCTCACCTTTCCGGCGAAAGCTCCTGACGAGACAAAGGCAGGCATTTTTTCGCAATCTGAGGCAGAAAAACCGCATTTTTTAAGCTCTTCCCCAGTCCAATAAGCGGGAAGGAATCGTTCTTCCGGAAGGATTGAGACTGCCCCGCCCGTAAGCTCATGAATCAAGAACTCTGGTGCGCCGAAAATACTTTTTGAAGCTTTCCAGATGTCCGGGAAATTATGTCTGAAAGCCAGGAATCTCGGAATAAAAAGCGATTTTGTGTCTTTGACTGCATCTCTGACCTCCTGATTCATGCCGCTCATCTGAGCCAGGCTGTCTCCGGCAAAAATCTGATTGTAAAGGAGAGTCGTTCCGTCCTCTGAGACGACGGTAGGACCGTTCCCACTCACGCAGACCGCCTCAATGGCATAATCAGGCTGCTTCTGACGAAGTTCCGAAAGCGCCGCCGCCAAAGCGGGAAGCCATTCCCGGGCGTTCCGCTTCTCAGCCACAGCCTCCTTTGAAAAAAACTGACGGGATACATAAATCGGGGACTTCTTAAGGTTGTCAGGAAGCAAAGCCGCCTTGAGAGAGGAAGTTCCAATATCAATACAAAGAATCGTATCGGTCATTTTTAATATAAAAAAAAACAACCACAGACCGTTCAGATAAAAAAGACTGAGGTTTTCATAGATGAAAATACCTCATGTCATTACGAGGGATTTTCTTATACGAAATACACAATCTGTGTCATCTGTGTTAATCTGTGGTTTCTCTTTTA
>CAMOEE010000238.1 GCA_946611835.1 uncultured Treponema sp.
TGCAGAAGGCTGGCTACCCTGTTAAACGCATGATTGTCACAACCTTGCAGGCAGTCAGCGGCGCCGGCTACCCTGGCGTTCCTTCTTTTGACATGATTGACAATATCGTTCCATATATCGGCGGCGAGGAAGAAAAAACAGAAAAAGAATGCCTGAAGATTTTGGGAAGCGTAAAGGACGGAAAGATTGAGAATGCAAAAGGCCCAATCGTCTCATCAACCTGTACCCGCGTTCCTGTAATCGACGGACACACAGCAAGCGTAAACCTTGAGTTCGATTTGCCGGAAGACAAAAAACCAAGCCTTGAAGAAGTTCTTCGTGTATGGCGAGAATTCACTTCTTTGCCACAGGAACTCAAGCTTCCAAGCGCACCGGAGCATCCGATTGTTTACCGGGAGGAAGAGAACCGCCCGCAACCAAACCGTGACCGCGACACCGAAAAGGGCATGGCGTGTGTTCTCGGCCGTCTCCGCAAGTGCAATGTATTCGACATCAAGTTCGTAGCCCTGAGCCACAACACAAAGCGAGGAGCCGCCCTGGGTGGAATCCTGAACGCAGAGCTTTTGAAAGCAAAAGGTTTCTTTGATTAAAAACTAGCGGCACGGAAGCCGCATCAATAAAAAGCAAATTAAAACCACAGATTACACAGATGGCACAGATTATGAATTTGGTATGGGAAAAATCTTGCATACTAAAACGAGGATTTTTCTTATAACAAAATCCCAATCTGTGTAATCCGTGACATCTGTGGTTTATTTTTTTTATTTCTGTCCTATTCACTCCACCATCTTGCTGTTGTACCAGCGTTTCGGATAATTAGCTTTCAGTTTTGCGGCATTTTCTGCTCCGTCACTACTCATGGGGCCTATTTCTGTTCCATCTGAATAAGTGGAACTGCTTGTAATATACCAAATGCTTTCTGTGTCTTCAAATATTACAGAAGTAACGCTTGAGTAAAAACCGATAGGACAGACCATTTTCGTTATCGTCTTTGGAATGGTTATGCTTGTTAACTTGCTAGGGGTAGAGCCATAATTATGAGTATCAAACCAATCTTGGAATTCCGAAAGACCTGTTCCCAGTGTCACAGAGGAAAGATTTGTGCAGCCGTAAAAAGCTCCGCCACCTATTGTCGTAACCGAGTCGGGAATTACAATATTCTCTAGCTTTTCACAACCTCTGAATGCCCGCTCATAAATTTCTGTAGTTGTATCTGGAATAGTGAATTCCGTAAGTCCGCCTGCCACAACATACAGTATTGAGCCATCTTTTGAATAGACTGCGTTGTTTTCGGATTTTAAATACTTGTTGTCTCCCGAAACAGTGATGTTTGTTAAATTCGGGCAATCATATAAGCGGTAAAAACTGACTAACCCCTTACCTACTGTTATTGAAGTAAGTTTTGGTGCCTGATTTGGCAGTCCCCCTCCAGCTTGCGTCACTGAATCTGGGATATTCAGAGTCTCAAGGGCAACTGCATCCCAAAATGCACCTTCGGCGAATGAAGTCACTGTATCGGGGATTGTAACGCTTGATTTTCCGCAAGGAAATGCAATTAATTTGGTGATATCTTTATTATACAGGACTCCGTCAAGAGAAGCGAAGTTTGGATTTCCTTCTGCCACATTAATTTCGACAAAATTTTCAAGTCCGTCGCCAAAATGCCCGATTTCTTTTAGCCCTGTACCAATGTTAATCGTTGTAAGTTTAGAGCAGCCTTGAATAGCATAACCATCCATTTTTATCACTGAATCAGGAATATCTAAACTTTCCAAGTTTTCACATTCATCAAATGCCCTAAATTCAATAGAAGTGACTGAGTTAGGAATAGATATATGCTGTAAGTGCTCACAATATACGAATGCAGTATCCCCAATTTTCAGCAGGGAAGATGGAAGTATTATTTCATATAAGCTGTCTGCTTTATAAAATGCATCCTTTGGTAATTTAGTAAGCTCGCTTGACTGTGACAAATCCAATTTAACTGAAAAACTGTCACTATTAATAGAACTTCGCAGTTCTGAAACATTGTCATTTGTTGCATCGGTAATGACAAAAATAGCTCTAGCAAGGCCTTTTTCCCTGATTTCACTCACTTTGTCAGCAAATTCAGCCACAGTAAGTGTATAGGAAGCTGTCTCAGAGAAATCCGACATATCGAAATAATACATGCATGATTCGCTGAAATCACTGATTTCCGCATCTTCTGTATAACCATCGGCCGTGCGCACCCAAAAATAATGTGCTGGACCAGATAGGCGAAACAAAGACAAAGTACACGAACTGCTGGTACACGTTTGTAACAATTCTGCCTCGGTTGGATTATCAGAATTTCCATGATATAGCCAATAGCAAAATTGAACTCCGTTTTGTCTTTTTTCTTTCATATAACTGTTGACTCTCAGTGCCCATTTAACCGTAATCTGACCTTCTGTTCCCTGAGTGACGGTTAAATCACGGGGACTTAGCATTTTTCCGGTGTTCGTTGCAGTGCCGTTTTCATCATCCCCGCTGGATTCTTCAGATGATGTGCGTAGCGTGCCGTTTCCGCTTGCGTCAAGCGTTCCGCTTTCCAATACGATACCCGAATCAGAAACGATTACATAAAAAGTCTTTCCGTTGTTAGTTTTGCTGTAAAAAATATATGTTCCATTGGCAATGCTACGGCTACCTGAGGAGAGGGCATAAGTTCCCGTATCTTCCCCATTGTCGCCTTTTATATGGTATGTGTTGTCACTTGCCATTTTAAGAGTTTTATAGGCCGTGCCGCCAATCGTAAATGATCCCGTGTAAGCGGTCGCCGTTATTTCTGTCGCACCAGCATTGTTGCCACCGTCTCCATCATCATTTGAACATGATGCAAGAAAAAGGCCGAGAACAAGCAAAGACAAAACAAGCTGCAATAATTTTGAAAAATACTTCATAATGAATCCTCCTTATGATAGAAAAAAAATGGCGTTACTTAATGAAATAGTATCGTCACTCAATGTGAGTTTATCATCACTTTAAGAATATATCAAGATTAACTTTTAGTGATATTCTTATATTTATGGCAGGGATTCATCAAATCTTAGGCGAAAATATCAAGATTCTCAGAAAAGAACATGAATGGTCAAGGAATTTTTTGGCGGACAAACTTGATATTTCGGTCTCATTTTTAACCATGGTGGAACTAGGACATCGAGGAGTCTCACTGGCGCTTGTTGAAGATATTGCCAGCGTTTTTAGAGTTCCTATTCCTTATTTATTTACGGAAAAAACTATAAACAAAAATGATGAAAGAATTAAGCCGGCACAAATGAAAGCCCTTGAGTCCGAATTAAAGAATTGCATAAACGAACGAATCACGGAATTTTTTGAAACTAAATGGAAAGAAAATTCTTGATAAAATCTTCCCCGCTCAGAGGAGAAAATAATAGGCCACAGATTACACAGATGGCACAGATTATGAATTTGGTATGGAAAAAATCTTGCATACTAAAACGAGGATTTTTCTTAGAACAAAATCTCAATCTGTGTAATCCGTGACATCTGTGGTTTATTTTTTTATTTCTGTGTAGCGACAATCGTTTCCAGAGCGACTTTCATCATGTTGGTGAAGGTTGTCTGCCGCTCTTCGGCGGTGGTGGCTCCGCCTAGCAAAATGTGGTCGCTTACGGTCATGATTGCCATGGCTTTTCTTTTGTATTCTGCGGCCAGGGTGAAAAGCTCGGCGCTTTCCATTTCGATTCCCAGAACTCCGTATTCAGCCCACTTTTTCCAGTTGTC
>CAMOEE010000239.1 GCA_946611835.1 uncultured Treponema sp.
AAATAATCCAGGATGCTCTTGTAATTGAAGCCGCCGTTTGAGCCTATTCGCGCTGGCGCCGTAAAAATCGCAGGAATAAGATGCTTTCCAAGGAGAAAATCATTTAACAAAAGAATGAGGGCGCACAAAATCGCAAAGGTCAGCGTTACAGGCGCATTATATGTGACACGGAACTTTTTTTTCATATTGAGATTATCGGCAAAGTGAAAGTGGAAGGAAAGACGATTTAACGCAGAATTTACATACAATCTTTTATTTCTGTTGAGAGGGGAAAAGAAATCAGATATACTAGCCGTCATGGAAAACTTAAAATGGATTGTCCTTGCCATTGCAGTGGCCATGTATGCCTTTGTAATCGCAAAACAGGACAAAAAGGTAATTTTTACTACAGCAGCTGCAATTCTCGTGATTATCCTGGGAATTGCCTTTCCGGGAGCAATTTTCACCACAGGCAACGGCAGGCTTTACGCCCTCAGCCACGCTTTTTCTAGCCTCGTGAACTGGAATGTTCTTATGATTTATGTGGGCAGCATGACTGTCGCCGCCCTCTTCCTTTATTCAAAAGTTCCGGCAAAAATCGCCGACTGGATTGTAAAGGTAAGCCCATCAACTGGAATCGCAATCGTCCTCATTCTGGCAATGACCGGCATCATCTCAATTTTCGTCGAGAATGTTGCGACCGTTCTTGTAATGGCACCGATTGCCCTTTCCCTCTGCAAGAAGCTCAAAATGAACCCGACAATGTTCATGGTCGGTCTTGCAGTTATGTCAAACCTTGAGGGAACTGCAACCCTGGTCGGTGACCCGCCAAGCATGATTTTTGCAAGCTATGCAGGCTACACTTTCAACGACTTCTTCATTCACTCAGGCCGCCTTTCAATCTTCTTCGTTGTTCAGGCAGGCCTGCTTGCCGGCTGTATTTTTTTCTACGCAGTTTTCGCCCGACTCCGTGACAAAACCGAGGTTGAAGGAGAGCCCATTATTTCTGTAGTTCCGGCAATTCTCCTTCTCGCCCTCATCTTCGGTCTGGCGGCAATTTCCTTCATTCCAGAAGAACTTCCCTTCCTTTCCGGCGGCTATGTCATGGTACTTGGTCTTTGCGGAATACTCTGGTATCTTCTCTCCCAGAAAAAGACAAAAGGCGAAACCTGGGAGCTCATCAAGGGGCTTGACTGGGAGACAATCGCATTCTTGATTGGAATTTTCGTTGTTGTCGGAGCAATCAGCGAGACAGGACTTTTAAAAGACTTTGCGGATTTCCTTGCCAACATCACAGGCGAAAGCAAACTGGCGGGCTTCATTCTGATTCTCGCAGTGTCAATCTTTATTTCTGGATTCGTTGACAATGTTCCTTACATCATTGTAATGCTTCCTGTTGCCGGAAACATGGCAGAAAGCATGGGAATAAACCGGGAACTCTTCCTTTTCGCCCTCTTAATCGGCTCATGCCTGGGCGGAAACCTAACACCTTTCGGTGCCAGCGCAAATGTCGTCGCAATGGGAATCGTCAAAAAAGAAGGCTACCCTATGAGCTTCGGAAAATGGCTCAAGCTGGGTGGCACTTTCACGCTGATTACAACAGCGGCCGCAGCAATCGTGCTTTGGATTTTGTGGGCGTAAACTAAGCGTCCAGGCTGAATACGGCTCCGTTCTGCGGGGCAACACCTGCAAGACCGTATCCTGTAGCCTGGGCCACCTGAACCTGTGTCTGAATCTTAGTCTGGGTAGTCTGAATCAATGCATCGAGCTGAGAATCGTTCATTTCCTCAGTTTTGACATCGAGTTTAGGCTGATTTTTCATAGAAATCAGCTGATTCAAAAGAGAATTAAGAATCTGTATTTTTGAGATTGAGACACCCTGCTGATTGGGCTTTGCAGCAACTCCAGTAACATGATCAAAGTGAGCGTAAATTACATTTTGCTGAGAAACTGGAACATAAAGCTTTCCATGCCCGCTTGAAGCGACAACTCCTGAGTAATTAAAACTGCTAGCGTTCAATGAAATTCCGTTTACCATAATCTCACCTCACTCTCCCACCAAAACTTTTTTTATCCAGTTAAATTATCGGTAAAAGAAAGAGAGAGATTAGAAAAAACTAATTGAACTGATTTCGCCAGGCAGAAATTCTTTCGTCGATTGATTTTAATGCGGAAGTATTGTTTGTGTTCGTTGCCTCAGAAAGATAGGGAATAATAACCCGCTCTTTAAGACTTTCCCATCGGGAAGGAAGGGGAAGAGGCGCAACAAGGGATTCTTCGGAAGGCATTTTCCCAAGCAAAGTTTTGTAATAGGCCGGGAAAACACGCTCATTCACGATTTTGACAGAAGAAAATCCATTGCAAATCCCGAAAGTCTGAGTATCAAGGTTCATGCGCATAGCCCGCTCAAGAAGATTTTTCTGAGTCGATTCAGTGAAGAACCAGTTGATGAATTCGTATGCCGCTCTGGCGTTTTTTGTCTTTCGGTAGAGGCCCATGCTCGTCATATCATCGTTAACGAAAATCTTCTCACCTTTTGAAAGCCAGCGGAAAGAAATATTCTCGGTCTGCTCGCTGGGAATCTGGAAGAATATATCGCTCTTGCTGAAGGCAAAAAGACAGCGGTCGGAATTTACGAGCTTGTAAACCGGGGCGTACAAATACTTGAAAGCGAAATCCTGCTCGGCCGAAGTTCCGCCGTTTTTCGTCACAGACCAGTTCTTCAGGTAGCCAATTGATGACGAAAGGGAAGCCGTGTTCCATGAAAAGACAGTTCCCTTTTCACCGAATTCGGCGCCGTTCAGTTTTACGAGGTTAAAAATAAAATCCGGGTTCCAGGAAGGGGCATACCCCATCTTCACAAAGACATCCTCTTTTGACTTCTGGTTGAATGAGCTCCCAGTCTCACGGATTGAATCAGCATCAATAAAAATATGCGAGCTTACAAGACTGTCGTTCTTTGTGGCAAAAATCATTGTAGGAAGATTGAAGCTCACAGGAATTATATACTGCCGTCCGTTGATTTTGCCATATTCAAGGAGAGGAGCGTAAATTGAATCAGGATTTATGCCCCGGCGGTTAAAAATACGGTCAAGGGATGCGAAATTCTTTTTGATGCGGGAATTTCGCAAAAAAGACCCGATTACGATGTCAGGAGTCTGCTCGTCCTTAGCTGGTGGCAGGGACGAGGCCAGTTTTTCTTTATAAACAACCACGGCCTTGGCCTTGTTCTGGGCGACATTGAAAAATTCGACATAAGAAACCATTTCCGGCCGATCTGTCCAGATTACGACAGGACTTGAAGTGCCACAAGAAAGAAAACTGAAAACGGAAAGTGGAAAGAGGAAAATGATGAAGAACTTCGGAATTCGGAATTCGGAATTCGGAATATTTATTAAACGAAATATATTTTTCAATTTTGGATGTCCTTTTTTATGGGAAATTATAGCATAAAAAGCGTGAGTATCATAGAGTGTTAAAATCTTGAAATAACTGCACTTTTAGGCGTTTAAAATAGTGAAAAAACTGCACTATTTTGTTTTTAAAATCTTGAAAAAACTGCATTATTTAACTAAAATAATTTTGAAAAAAGTGCACTAAATGGAGGCTCGCATGTTCAAGAGAAAAGCAGAGGATACTCTTAAAAACTGGAAAGAAAACCTTGCTCCAAATTATGCAGCTATTCTTGAAGGTGCAAGGCGTGTAGGAAAATCTACCATTGCAGAAGAATTCGCAAAATCAAATTATCGTTCCTATATAA
>CAMOEE010000240.1 GCA_946611835.1 uncultured Treponema sp.
TGAACAGTATTTCCACCTACGAGATTTTTCTTATAAACAGGCTCAACATACACATTTGATTTTGAGGTATCTTCTGTTGCATTGAATTCTTCTTCATACGCAGAAATATCCCAAATCTTTGAAACGGTCTTGTATGCGTTTGAGTCAACATCAAATCCACGGTTGAGAATTGCATAGCGACCGTTGTATTCACGATTCACAACCCGTTCACTCATTGTATATGTATCATCTTTTCTGCCGCTAGTAGAAATTGAAGAGCCTGAAAAAAGCGTATTTCCGAAATCTTTGTATGCGATTGCGGCATCTCCTGCTTCATCAAATGTGTTATACTTTCCAGCAGAACCCCATAAAGCCGAGTTCGGAGAAAGCTCAAACTGGCAGTTGATTACCGCAGCCTGAGAGTCATCCCCTGAATTTCGTCCATAATACGGTTTAATACCGCTGTCGATATAAACTTTGCTGTTCAAAAGAACATATCCTTTGTTTACTTTGTTATTATAAACTGTTCGTGAAGCAAAAATATATCCATTACTTGCCTTGTCATCATAAGTAATATGAAGTGTACATTCCTCAAACAAAGCGACATCAATATAGCCCCAAATGAAGTCAACATCACCTTCAATGAAATCTTTATAAAACCAAGCTCTTCCGCCCTTGTTTCCCATAATGAGAGTATCTTGATGACCGAGGAAAGAAGAATCATAAGCTACAAGATTTGAAGTTGAGTCGAAATAAAGAACCTCTGTTGAGTCGTTGCTTGAAGAGCCGTCAACAGTTCGGAGATATGTTGATTTAAGCGTGAGATTTTTGATAGTAAGGTTTCCACCTTCCCAAAGGAAGTTCGTGCGGAGTCTCGCGCCGCTGTTCCATGAGTCATTGTTTTTCCAATAAATAATCGCCTTATCGCCAAAGGCATTATCCCCACTGTCCTCAGGACCAGCCAAAGTGACATTTGCGCTTCCCTTGTAATAAAGACGCTCATGATAAGAACCTTCCGCAACATTTATCGTCCAATCACCAGACTTTGAATTCTTCATCAAATAATTTAATGCGCCCTGAACAGTCGCAAAATCATCACCAGAAGAAGAACCGACAGAAATAGTATTTTCTGAAATTGAAGGAGCTGCCTTACGAGTTTTGAATTGTGTCACATCTACTCCGTCAAATTTTACAGTATATACCGTATTATACTCAAGTTTCGAAAATCCATCAGAACCAAAGTGGGGTTTAACGATAACAGAGCCACCGACTTTAGTAACAAGCTGGTCTTTAACATTGATTTCTCCAACTCCGCTTCCATTTCCAGAATACAATGTTTCATCGCTTGCCTTGATTGTATCAACGGGACTTAGACTTTCTACATCATTTTCAACTTTATGAACCGTTACAATCGATGGCTTCGAAGATGCTGCAACAATAATATCTGTATCAGGGTTTACACCATTGGCAGTTGCCTCACCCACAGTGATAGATGCGCTTGAAATCGTAAGCGAAGATGCAGCACTTCCGCCGTCACTGCCACCACCCGCATCTGCGGCACATGACGCAAATCCGAAAAGCAATGAAAGAGCGCCGAATGCGAGAGTGAGTTTCTCCAAGACTGTTTTTTTCATAATTTTCCCCTTTTTTGTAATATGACGAACTTTTCAGTTCCCTACTTTCTGCTAGTGTGAGAATAATAGAGATTTTCACTTGTGTATCTCGAAATTTTCATAAATTTTATACAAGTTTTGTGCAAAATTTTGCTAATTTTGAACAAAAGCGTATTTATAGCAGTAGAATTATAAAATATTTTCAAGTTTTTTATAAAATATAATCATTTCTTTCGCAAAATCTAAGAAATCTCCAATTTTTTATTTCTAAGTAAAATCTAATGATTATATTTTGTAATAATATTTAATATTTAAGCATATTTTATATATCTGTCAGACGGAATTCTTGGCAAGTTTAATGTATAAAATATTTGCATTTTTAGCTTATATTTTAACTTTTTTCGATTTTTCGTCTTTTTTTCAAAATTTTTATATAAAAAATAATCATTTCGTGTTATAATATGAATGTATGAATCACGACATTTCCAAAAGACGCTCATTTCTGACTTCTCAAAAGGCCCGCGGGCACAGAATCACGATAGGTTTTGCAGGAATTGCAGATTTCCGTTCTTTTATCGGCCAGGAATACATAGCCGGAATGCAAAAAGCCGCCTCTGACTACGACTTAAATTTCATCAACTTTGCAGGCGCAATCAAATATTCCTTTTTTGACGACATAGATTTTATCTCTCACTACCTCAAGACCTTCAAATTCATGAAAGCACCGCTCATCGACGGCCTTGTAATCTGGGGTTCTTCACTCTGCGAATTTCTCGATAACGATTCTGTTGTTTCCACTTTCTCTGCCCTCAATCCGCTCCCCATGGTAGATATCGGCTACCTCGACATTCCGGGAGTTCCGTCAATCCGCATCGACAATTCCTATTCAATTTCAGTCATAATGACCCACCTGATTCAGGAACACTCTTACTCAAAATTCGCATTCATCGGTTGTGAAACTTCGACTCCACAGCTCACGCGTCTCAAATGTTACCACGAGCAGCTTAATATATTTGGCATCGACGAAATAAAAAACTCCGTGATTCTTACGCCAAGCATGTCTGATGTCGATATTGCCATCGCCGTTGAAAAACTTATCTCCTACCACGACTTGCACGACAAACAGGAAATCGAGTGCATCGTCACTCCAAGTGACATGATTGCCGCCGCAGTCATCGAAGAGCTGGACAAACACGGAATTTCTGTACCCATAGATGTTGCCGTCACAGGTTTTAATAATCAGTACAATGGTCTTTTCGCCCGCTCGCCTGTCACCACAATCGATCTTGCATATTTTAAGCGCGGTTATGCTTCTGTAGAGCTTTTAATCGACAGAATCATGTCCCCTCAAGATGTTTTTGAAACAAGAATGGTTCACACTTCGCTTTTGGTTCGCCAGTCATGCGGCTGTTTTGAGAAAAGCGTCGTTCAGGCGGCAGAGGACAGTTCCCGCCAGGAGGATTTTTCGGTCGAGCGGTCATCAGAGGGAGATGTACGCACTTCACTTTTCCAAAAGGTAAGGTTTATTTTCCCCCATCAGGACGAAACTTCCATTGAGCGGCTTGTAAACTCTGTCTTCGATGACATTTACGAACAAAAGACTCCCAGCAAAATGCTCCGCTGGTTTCAGAATTTGCTCCAAAACACACGAAAAGATTCCTCTATCGTTAACAGTGAATTCCAGCAAAGCATCACTTCTTTGCGAAAACTGATTCTTCCCCTTGTCCGTGACGACATAAAGCAATATGTCCACATGGAGGATGTTTTTCACCAGCTCCGGGCATTGGTTTCTATTTTCATTGAATATGACTCCATGGCTTCCCGCGAAGACACTTACTTAATGAACAATCTCTCTCAAATCGCAATTAACTTTGCCTCTGCCACCAGCGGAAAGCAAATTCAAGATGTTTTGCGTTATCAGCTTAGTGAAATGGGTATTCCTGGAATCGTACTTGCCTTGAGCGAAAACATGACGAGCGATATCGCCACCGCAAACCTTGAGCTGATTCTTCCTGAGCCTCCTGCCGACATTCAGGAAAAGCTGCCTTACAGGATTACCGAGCCGACACGAATTCCCAAGATATTCTTCCCCCAGACGCGCAGATTTTCCGTTATCGTGGA
>CAMOEE010000241.1 GCA_946611835.1 uncultured Treponema sp.
CGGAGAGTCAAAAAAGACGCGTCCGAAACAATCAGACGCGCCAAAAGCTCAATATTGTAGGAGGTTTGAGTTTTTAATGGTTTATCTTTAGCTTCCTGAAAGTATTTATCCAAAATTCAATTCCTTTTGGATAAAAGATACTTATTTTGAATAGGAAGCGTCAAGAACTATTTTTTTATTGGACAAAGCTTCCTGCTTTTTCTGCTCGGACTTTGTCTGGCTTGCAATTTTGTCATAAAGGCTGGCAGCCTTGTCGTAAGAGCCCTGCATGTAATAGGCCCGGGCAAGCACGAACATTGCATCAAAATTGCGTGTGTCAAAAGAAAGGAGTTTTTCAAGATGAGGAATCGCCTTTTCGCTCTGGTCAAGTTCGAAAACATAGAGTATTCCCAGTCCGTAGAGTGCACGACCGTATTTCGGCTCAAGCTCGACCGCACGGAGATAAGCGCTTTCAGACAACTTGAGATAATTGTATTTTTCAGTGGTAGTTTTTGTTCCGGTCGCATTGTAGTCAAGGCTTGCCTTTGCCATGTAGCCCGCGCACAAACCGACATAATAGAAAAGATTCTGGTTGGCAGGATAAATCTGAATCGCCTTCTGGAAATTCTGCAGGGCCTGTCCGTACTGCTTTGAGTCAAGGTAGCGGACAGCCAGCATTTTATACCAGATTCCGACCTGAGAGTCAGCGATCTGATTGTCAGCGACCCTTTTCTGGTATTTGGCTATAGCCTCTTTAAGCTCAGCCTCGCTTGTGGGGGAAGAGACACCTTCCTCAAGTTTTTGCATACGGATAATCGACTTGTTTGAAGGAGTACATCCGCAAAGTGTGACTACGGCAAAAGCCACAGCCATGAATGATTTATATCTTTTTTTCATAGTATTCTCCGTTTTTGGAGTTAATTATTTAATTATTATGCCCCGGGAAGAATTCTTTGTGCCCTTCCCTGAGCTGCTTGTCATCGACATGGGTGTAAATCGTGGTCGTAGCAAGATCCGAGTGCCCCAGAAGCTCCTGCACGCTCCGTAAGTCCATTCCACCGGCAAGAAGATGCGTTGCGAACGAATGGCGGAGAGTGTGAACCTTGGCATGAAGACCTGCCTTTACCTCAAGGGCCTTGAAATTCTTCCAGATTCCCTTGCGGCTCATTGGCTCACCCTTGTAGTTCACGAAAACCTCTGCGACCACCTTGTTCCTTACAAGGAGTGGCCGGACTTCCATAAGGTATTGCTCAAGCTTTTCCTTTGCTGACTGCCCGAAAGGAACCATCCTCTCCTTGTCGCCCTTTCCCCGGACGATAAGAAGCCTCTCCTTAAGATGAAGGTTCTCAACCTTAAGCCCCGCAGCCTCGCTGATTCGAAGACCGCAGGAATAAATCAGCTCGAAAAGAGCCCTGTCACGGATTCCCAGAGGCTCACTGACATCAATCATGTCAAGGAGCTTGTCAACCTGCTCTATTGAAAGAACCTTAGGAAGAGAGCGGCTGGCCTTAGGCCTGTCCAGGAGCATGGCATGGTTTTCTTCCCAAAAATTCTGCCGCACCAGGTATGAGCCGAGAGCACGCAGGGCCGAGATATCCTTTGCGATGGTAAGATCGTCGCACTTCAAGATGCTTCTTCGCCATATCAAATAGGACATCAGAACCTGAGGATTTACGGCAGCGAGCTTAATCTGCTCAGACTGAAGCCAGTTCAGAAAAATCTTTGCACACTCCTCATAAGTAGCCGCTGAATTTTCTGAAAGGCGTTCGACAGAAACCGTATCGCTATGAAATCTTAAGAGCAAGTCCTCGATTGTCATTGCGACCCCGGATTATTTTTTTCCAAGATTGATTGTGCGTGAAAGTCCTTCAAGGTTTCGGCGCCATGCCGCAGGGACATTCAGGTCATTTGGGTCATAGTTGTCACTGAAAGCTCTTGAAGAAGCCTCTGCTGCCTGTGGGCGAGCCTGGGTCTTTGTTGCCCGTGCAAAATCAGAAAGGAAATCCTTTTTTTCTTCATGGGCCGGCTCACGCATAAAAGAAGCTGCCTGAGTAGAACGGGCACTTACAGGGGCCTTGTCTTCCTCGTAAATCTCGTCGTTTCCGAAGATTCCGCTCAGCAAATCATTCTTTTTTGGCTCAGCTGTCTCGACCTGTTTTCGTGTTCCGATTTTAACGAAATTGTCGATTGACATTGTGTCTGAATTAATCTGTTCCTCAAGCTTCTGAATCTCAGGAGTCTTTTCGGCAGAAGAAGATTTATTGAAACCCGTTGCTATTACAGTTACGCTTATTTTGTCACCCATTGCCTCATCCGGAACCTGTCCCCAGAGAACTGTTGCCTCAGGGTTTGCCCGCTCCGTGATAATCTGAGCGATTTCGTTACATTCTGCGATTCCGACCTCGTGTCCGCAGATATTGATGAGAACATTTTTTGCACCGTCAATGTTAGTGTCAACAAGAAGCCGGTTATTGATTGCATTATGAGCGGCATCAACGGCACGGTTATCGCCCTCACCTACACCGATTCCAAGGATAGCGTCTCCCTGATCTTTCATTACGGTCACGACATCACGGAAGTCACGGTTAACGAGACCTGTTTTGGTGATGATATCTGAAATTCCCTGAACGCCCTGACGCAAAATATCATTGATAAGGACGAAAGCGCCCTCAACTGAAAGTCGTTTTTCTGAATCTTTAAGGATAAGCTCGTTTGGAATTGCGATAAGAGAATCAACCTCGGCACGGAGTTTTTTCACACCTTCCTCTGCATGAGCCATTCGCACCTTTCCCTCGAAATTGAAGGGAGTCGTAACGACTGCAACAGTGAGGGCACCAAGTTCACGGGCAATTTTTGCGACAATCGGGGCAGAACCAGTTCCTGTTCCGCCGCCCATTCCTGCCGTGATAAATACCATGTCTGAGTCTTTGAGGATTTCCTTGATTTGTTCCTGCTGCTCTTTTGCAGCCTCTTCACCGATTTCAGGTTTTCCGCCGGCACCCAGCCCACCAGAAAGCTTCTGGCCAATCTGAATCTTATACTGTGCCTTTGACTGATTGAGAGCCTGTAAATCAGTATTCATGGCGATGAATTCAACGCCTGTGATACCGCTGTCAATCATGCAGTTTACGGCGTTTCCACCGCAGCCACCGCAGCCTACGACCTTAATTTTGGTCGGGTTTGCCATGTTCAAGACCGGGGAATCAGAATTCTCCGTCTTAACTACTTCGTATTCAAAACTCATGTTGTCCTCCCACCTACAACTGATTTTGTAATCCATTTATTTTTAAAAGAACTTTTTCAAGAACTTTTGGAATGCGCTGTCTCCCTGTCGTTTTGGCTCGTTTGCCTCACGCTTTTTGGGATGCTTTTTTTCCTGCTGCACATGATTTTTGTGAGCAAGAATCAGTCCGACTGCCGTCGCATACTCAGGAACCCGGTATTTTTCTTCCATACCGCCAAGACTCTGAGGATATCCGAGCCTGACGGAAGATGTGCCGAATACGCTCTGGGCCATTTCCACAGCCCCGCTGATTTCCGCTCCTCCACCGGTAAGAATAATGCTTCCGGAAAGCTGCATCGAAGAAAGCCGTCGGGAAATCTCGTCCCTGACCATTGTAAAGATTTCTTCCATTCTTGGGTAGATAATCTGACACAATTCTACTTT
>CAMOEE010000242.1 GCA_946611835.1 uncultured Treponema sp.
AGACTCGCTTAAAATGCTCCCCCGGAGCATTTTATCGGCTTCGCCGTCGCTCCCTATCTTCTTAATCAGAATATCATTTGCACTGTTAAGATGAAGTGCGTAAGGCAGCTCTTTGTTTTCCCCGAGATATTCAATACACACTTCCAGATCTTTAAGGCTGATTCCGGCCTTATTCTTTCTGGAGATTTTTGCGTTCCCACGGATTTTCTTTGCAAGGTTTGCTTCTGTAATCAGAGACTTTTCTTTCATCTGCTCAAGGGCAATCACTATTTCTTTTTGAATCGGTGTAAGTTCGTTCATGTTGTTTTATCCTCTAGCCTACTTCCCTACAACTACTTGCCCTGCAAAGGCCAGTCCTACTCCTACAACCACGCTCAGTACAACATAAACAACTGCAAAACCAATGTATCCTGCCTTTATGAGCGCTTCTGTTTCCAATGCAAAGGTCGAGAAAGTTGTAAATCCTCCGCACAAGCCGGTCTTTATAAAAAGCACTGTTTTTGGAGAAAGCGAACTATTCTTTACGGCAAGAGCTGCAATCAGTCCGATAACAAAACAGCCAAGAAGATTTATCATCAGAGTTTTTACCGGGAAGGTAAACGGTTCTTTAAAGGGAATCAGCCCTGTCAGATATCTGAGGCAGGCTCCGATTCCACCGCCAAGAGCTACTACTAGACAATTCAACATATAATCCTACTTTGCCACCTATATGGCCATGTACATTTTCATCTTAACATCTTTACGGCTGGGCTTTCAATTCATTATTCGGGCTGAACAGGTCTTTCAAAAAGTATGGAAATATGCTTGAATAAAAACGGAGTTCCACTAAAATGAATATAAACAAAATCAGAATGCCGCTCGACATTTCAATGACAATCCTCTCAATAATCCTCATGGGCGGAAACTATCTTTTCCCGGCTGACATCGTGCATGAAATCCTGGGTGCGGGGCTTTTTATACTGTGGGGCGTTCACATCAGCTTAAACCGCCGTTGGTACGGTGCAATCTTTAAAGGCAAATACAATCCCTACCGGGTCATGCAGACTGTCATAAATTGCTCCATTCTTCTTTGTGTCATCTTTTTGATGATAAGCGGAATCATTCTTTCAAGCCATCTGTTTGCTTTTCTGAAAATTGAAAGCGGGCTTGGTTTTGCCCGAATCGCTCATCTGCTCGCAAGCCACTGGTATTATCTTTTCATGTCCCTGCACATCGGCCTGCATGTGGGAATGATTGCGAATAAGATAAAGCAGAAAAGAGAAGCCGAAAAGAACAGCACAGGCAGACAGACGGAAGTCCAACCTGAAAATGAATCTTCTCAGCAAGACAATTCAGCTGCAAAACACAACAAACCTGGCAAAATCATCTTCCGCATTTTTGTCGTCCTGGCCTGTGCTTACGGCATCTACACTTTTATCATCCGTGGAATCTGGAAGTATCTTATTTTACGTCAGCAGTTTTTCTTCTTTGACCTGGAATGCGGCTATCTTCTCTTTGTGCTGGACTACATTTCAATCATCGTACTTTTCGCAGCGATTTCTCATCTTCTTGCGACCTGTCTGAAAAAGAAGCACTAAATGTTGCCTTGGATATGAATAGTCTTCCCGGCATTTAAGATGCTCAAAAGGTTCACACAGCCTTTTTCTTCCAGAGCCTTAATTTCTGATTCTTTATTTAATTCACCGACAAGGCAAAATGCTTTCTCGTCAATCGGGTCGGATGTATTTTTTTCAATAAAATCAACATTTAGAATCTGGCAGCAATAAACGAGAAGAAAGCGGATGTAGCTCTGCCCATAGAGACAAAGTCTTGTTTTTCCCTCTTTTTTTGCTTCCGAAATATACTTGCAGAGTGTCTCGTTATAACTGTTTGCCAGTTCAAAGGTTCTTTTTGCAAATTTCTGGCTTCTTGCAGTGAGTTCAGCAATTCCTGCTGGTGTAATGGCATAAGAAAGCTTTCGCAGGTTCACATTCGTGAGCATGATCCAGCCTCGCTCAACAAAACGCTTCAGAACTGCGTTCATCAGGCCAATAGACATTCCGGCATTTTCTGCAAGAACTCTTTGGCTTGCAAGCGGCTCCTGTTCGAGAGTATTAGCAATGTTTTGTAAGGTGGCCACCTCGTTATTCATATCTTGAACATTATAATAGATTTTTAGTTAAATGTAAAACGGAGCCTTCTTCACCAGGCAGAATTCAGATTTCTGGCATAATTTTTTCTTTCATCTGTTCTATAAGCCGATAGTATTGTTTCTGTTTTGCTTTTAATAGGGCAAAATGATAGGTAATCTCCGCCTCTTCGTCCAGTGACCTTTGAGCGGAAGCGGCACCACAGCTTCTCCGTTAATCTCGCTGAATTTCACGCCATTTTTTGACGCAAGGGGATGATTTTCAGGAATTTGCGCAAAAAGATGCTCAGTTTGAAGGGGTAAAAAGCGGCGTTTTAAGTTCGTATTCCAGGTTCTGCAGGGAGCGGCTTAAGGCTGGCTGGGTGATGTTCATCTTTTCTGCGGCTTTTGATACCGTGCCACACTCCACCACCGCCAGAAACTCTTCAATCTGATGCAAGTCAAACATACTTTCGTGTAGCACAGTATGCCTAAAATTGACATGACAGCCTGGAATTACAATGCAGAAGATGATGTCTACTATCAGCTTGGCATTCAGTATGTGGCAAATCCCGCTGATACACAGTATGAGACTCTGGGTCTTTTTGTTCCCGGCTCATATTTTGATGCAAGAGAAAACGGCGACGGCACTTATACCGTAACCGTAAACAAAAAGAAGAGCGTGGACGGCTTTACGGCAAAAACCGCCCCCTTCGTCCTTCCCATTCAAACTCCCGGCTATGCCGCTCTTGAAGCTCCCACAGCCTACACTCACGATGTAAAATCATACACTGACGCAGGATTCATCTTTATCTACGCAGGTGCCAGAGGAAGAGACCACGGTGCTCCGGCAGGTGTCACCGACTTTAAGGCCGCAATCCGCTATGTCCGCTACAACAAAAATCTGCTCCCAGGAAACACGGAACGCCTCTTCACCTACGGAATGTCCGGCGGTGGAGCACAAAGTGCAATTCTTGGTGCAAGCGGCGATGCTCCAAAATACGAAAAGTACCTCGAGGAAATTGGAGCCGTAATGACAGAAAGCGATGCCGTTATGGGAAGCATGGACTGGTGCCCCATCACAAACCTGAATGTGGCCGATGAAGCTTACGAATGGGAATTAGGAAGTGCCCGCACAAATCTTGATGAAAAAACAAAGGCGATTTCTGAAGGACTTGCAAAATCCTTTGCCGCCTACATCAATTTTCTGGGCCTTACTGACGAAAATGGAACTCCCCTCACCCTGCAGGATGGAAACCCCGCGGACCTCAGGGAATGCGCAATCACGCTCCGACGGCAGAAGACCTTGACGGCGTTAATCGAGGAAAAAATCCTTCAGGAACTGTTGATTTGAGCGGCACCTACAATTCAGCTTCTGACTACATCAAAGCCCTCAACGCCAATGAAGAATGGGTGATTTATGACGAAAAAACAAACACGGCAAAAATCACCAGCGTGGAAGCCTTCATGAAAAATGTGAAGCAGCTCCAGAAAAGCGTGGGTGCCTTTGATGACATGCAG
>CAMOEE010000243.1 GCA_946611835.1 uncultured Treponema sp.
AGATGATCGCTGTCATCTCCGGAATACCAGACATCATTAAGAGAAAGGACGCTGGTTCCGCTGATTTTCATTACGGTATGCTGGTAATCCTCCAGGCTGAGGTTCATTTCTTTCGCAATTTCTTCATCTGTGGCCGGGCGTGAGAGACGAGACTCAAGGCCAGAGATTACATCCTCGATCTCACGAGATTTCTGGCGGACAGAACGGGGAACCCAGTCAAGCTGTCTCATCTCGTCGAAAATTGCGCCACGAATTCGAGTGACAGCATAAGTCTTGAATTTTACTTTCTTGTCGAGGTCATATTTGCTGATGGCATCAAGAAGACCGAACTGACCGAAACCAACCAAATCATCGAATTCCATGCTGGCAGGAAGGCCGATTGAAACCTTTCCGGCAACATATTTTACCAAAGGCATATACTTACGGATTATTTTATCCCGGAGTGCAGACGACTTGGTCTTTTTATATTCTTCCCAGAGTGCGTCTTCTTCTTCATCGTTGATAAACTGTGTTTTTGCATTATCCATATATCACACCTTTTTTCTAATTATCTTTTGACAATAATGTTTGGATTGCCTTGGCCATGACACTTGTGTCACCGCTTATGGGCTGCTCCTTCATGCTTTTGCCGCCCCTTGAGAATTCCGTGTCGGTCTCGACTTCATCCGAGCCATTAAAAGAGCCTGGGGCAGCTTCACCTGCATCATCCAGGGACATAGAATTAACATCAGGAAGCTCGTCAAGCTGTTCTTCTCCAGCAGATACTGAGGAAGCCGTCTGTGAAGGCTGAGGTGAACTTGCCTGTACCGCAGCAGGAGAAGCTGAAGCCCCCCCCGCAACATCTCCAAGAGCCACTGGCTTAAAAGAAGACTTTTCTTCCTGCGCTAAAGGCTCAGAAAGCGGAACAGAAGACTCTCCAGTCTTTGGCTCCGTATGCGAGGCAGCCGCTTCAGGCGGAGGATTAACCTTGACCTCTGAATCAGTTCCAGCCGGAGTCTCTTGACCGCTTTGAGCATTTTCGCTCAACCCTGTATGATTGTTCAGTACCGTGAATTTTGGAGACATTCCGTCATCTGCGAGATTTGAATCATCGACTACAATATTCACTACGCCGCCTGCCGTCCTTTGTGGAGCCGGTTCGGCATCCGCTGAAAAACCACCGTTGTCATTGGAAAGGAATTTTTGATAAAGGAAAGTTATTCCGATACAAAGAAGCGCGAATATCAGAGCAAACAGAAAAGCGCGCATAAGAACCCGTGAAAAACGGACATCGGAAATCAATCCAATAAAAAAAGACAGAAAAAACCCGATGCAAGCAGAAATGCACAAATTCTTCGGGTTTATCATATTCTCCTCCCATATGTGATTTTAAATCAGAAAATTCATTCGGTCAAGGTTTTTATGACCTAAAAAGAAATATTTCTGAAAAACAACTGAAAACTAAGACCAATTTTCCTTTAAAATCAGCTTTTCCTCAGGAATTTCTTGAGGAAGCTGGTGACTCCCTCTGAACTTCCGTTGTCACTCTTCTCAATCCGGCCCACGATGTGCTTGATACACTGAGAAGGTTTCGACGTAGGATTCACGACTATAAAAGGCTTCTGACGGATAACCGATGCCTGAACCACAGGGTCATCATAAACAAAGCCTATATAATCGACCTTATAATTGAGGAACTGGGCTGCAATATTGATAATTCGCTCCGAGATTCGCTTACCCTCATCGGCAGAGTGGACGCGGTTTACAAGCAGCTTGATATTTGTCTCCCGGTCAACAAGCTCCGTCGTGATGATTTTAATGATGCCATAAGCATCGGTGATTGCCGTAGGTTCCGGAGTCGTGACGACATAAACCTCGTCTGCGGCAGCAACGAACTGCAATACATTGTTTGCGATACCAGCACCGGTGTCGATGATGATAATGTCAGCGTTTCCCAGCATTGAGAACTGTTTTGCAAAATAATCAAGCTCGTCAACGGTGAGGTTGGCGATTTTTGAGAAACCGTTGGCGCCGGCGATAAATTTTATGCCGAATTCAGTGTCGGTTATGATTTCCTGCATGGTCTTCTGCTTGTTGATGACCTGCATGAGGTTGTACTGAGGCACGATGTTCATAAGGACATTGACATTTGCCATTCCCAAGTCACCATCGATGAGGATAACCTTTTTCCCCTGCTGGGCATAGGCAATAGCCATGTTCACGGAAAGATTAGACTTTCCGACACCACCCTTGCCGCTCGTGATTGCGATAATCCTAGTCTTGCGGTTATTAGACATCATCTCTTTGAGTTCCTGTGCCTGATCTTCCATATTATTTATCCTCCGGGAATTTCTCGTCTATATGTTTACGGTCAATATTAAAGTCATGTAGATTTACAAGGAATCTGACGACAGAAGCCCTCTCTATGTTCTTGGTGACCGTCTGACCGTCAGTTATAAATGAAACAGCCTTATCCTTCTCTGACAAAACGCTGATTACATTTCCGATTGCGCTGGTCTCATCCCACTTTGTGATTATCACTGATGAGAAATTGAAGACCTCGTAATTCTGAATTATTGAAATCAAATCCCTCGCCTTTGATGATGCGGTTGCAGCGAGGTAGACATCCGGGTGGATTCCATTGACCTCAAGAATCTTTCTCATTTTTCCAAGATTTTCGAAATCTTTGGGGCTGTAACCTGGGGTGTCGATAAAGAGCACATCAAGAGAATCCTTGTAGGTGTCGAATATTTTCTTGACTTCCTCAGCAGTCTCAGCCTTGTCAACCTCGATTTCCATGACATCGCCGTAACGCTTAATCTGCTCGACTGCACCGACTCGGGTATGGTCAGTCGTAAGCATTCTGACCCTTGGACGAGGCTCGTTCTTTTCGTGGGCCTCTTTAATGAGATTTACTGCGAATTTAGCAATTGTAGTCGTTTTTCCGACGCCTGTTGGGCCTACGACGATTACAACATGGGGATATTTGTGCGGAAGCTTCGGAGCAACCTTGATTGACTCGCCAATCCAGTCAACGACAGTCTTCTGAACAAAATCGAAATCCTCAAGTTCCTCAACTGAAAGTTCCGAACGCAAGCGGGTCGTAATCTTGTTTATATATGCGAATGTGAATTCGTTTTCCTGAAGCAAATCCTCGATTTTCTGAATCGACAGCGGCTTGTCACCAGTTTTTGTGGCTGCGGCTATATTCTTCATAGTCGCTTCCATTGTCTTCTTCATTTCCTCAAGTTTTTTGTCGATATTTGCAATCTGAATCGTATTCGTGACGGAGCTACCGGCCTTATTCAGGATTTCGTCACGGTTTTTCTGGAAAGACTCCTGCTCGGAAGGAGTTTTGGGCTGTCCGATTGTGTAGCGAACCTCATAATACTCTTTCTGACCGAATAGACCACCGAGAATTCCGGGCTTCAAAACCTGTCTCTGTCCGAGAATCCTGTAATTATGATGGTACATATTGAACAATTTCTGCTTGCAATCGTCAACGCTCTTTCCGAGGACAATCTGTGGCTCATCATCTCCCCTTGCATAACTGTTAGGTCCAGAATATAAGGGAGAAGATTTAGGATTTTTTTCAGCAGATAAAGCAAAACCGTCGTTATACATTTATTTCTCCAAGAATCTCCAAA
>CAMOEE010000244.1 GCA_946611835.1 uncultured Treponema sp.
AAATCGGTGCTTATCAGGTTCATACAGAAAAGGGAACAATCACATTCCTGGATACACCGGGTCACGAAGCATTTACAATGATGCGTGCACGAGGTGCCCAGATTACTGATATTGTAGTTCTCGTTGTTGCGGCTGATGACGGCGTTATGCCTCAGACTCTTGAAGCCTTAAGCCACGCAAAGGATGCAAAGGTTCCTATCATCGTCGCAGTCAACAAAATCGATAAACCGGATGCAAATCCTGAGAATGTAATGACCCAGCTCTCAAATCAGGGGCTTACTCCTGAGGAGTGGGGCGGTGACACTCAGTATGTTAAGATTTCAGCTCTCAAAGGACAGGGAATCGACGACCTTCTTGATGCAATCCTCTTGCAGGCGGAGGTCCTTGAGCTTAAGGCTCAGTATGATACCCGCGCAGAAGGAAAGGTTATCGAATCCCGAATCGATCAGGGACGAGGTGTTGTTGCTTCTGTTGTCGTTCAGAGCGGTACTCTCAAAATCGGCGATCCTTTTGTCGCAGGTATTTACTCAGGCCGTGTACGAGCTATGTTCAACGATCGTGGCGAAAAAGTCACGGAAGCATTGCCAAGTATGCCGGTCGAGGTTCTTGGCCTTGACGATATGCCTAATGCAGGCGATCCATTCCAGGTTACAGAAACCGAAAAAGATGCCCGTGCAATTTCTGCAAAAAGACAGGAACTCAAACGATTTGAGGCTGCAAAGGCTGTCAAGAAAGTCAATCTTGAAAACCTTGTCTCAACAATTCAGGCAAGCGAAATCAAAGAGCTCAAGGTCATCATCAAAGCTGACTTGCAGGGTTCTGCCGAGGCTCTCAAAACAAGCCTTGAAAAGCTCTCGACTCCAGAAATCCGCCTGAACGTAATTCATTCTTCTGCCGGTGCAATCAATGAGTCTGATGTAACGCTGGCAGCCGCAGACGGAAACGCGATCCTTATCGGCTTTAATGTACGACCTACTCCAAAGGCAAAACTGCTTGCTGAGCAGGAAAAAGTCGATATCCGAAAATACAACATCATTTACAAGTGTGTCGAAGAAATCACTCTTGCAATGGAAGGTATGCTCAAACCTGATACAAAAGAAGAAGTTACGGGTCAGGTCGAAGTCCGAAATACATTCCGTGTACCAAAAGTCGGTGTTATCGCTGGTTGTTACGTTACGGAAGGTGTCGTCAAACGAACAAGCTCTGTCAACCTTATCCGTGACGGAATTGTCAAATATACTGGCAAAATCACTTCTCTCAAACGCTTTAAGGATGATGCGAAAGAAGTCACTTATGGCTTTGAGTGTGGTATCGGCCTTGAAAACTGGCAGGACATTCAGGAAGGCGATATTTTCGAAGTCTTCGAGTATGTTGAGATTGCCCGAAAACTCGGCGATTCAATCGCAAAAGGTAAGGAAGCTCAGACTAAGGCTGCCGCTGAAGAAAGCGAACAACTTTCTGAGGAGTAGGAATGGGTGAATTCAGAATGCTGAAGCTTGGGGAGCAGATTCGTGATGAAATCTCCAGGCTGATTATGCTACAGAAAGTAAAAGATCCGAGAGTCTCAACTTTTCTTTCGATAAACCGAGTTGAGGTTGCACGGGACCTGGCCTATGCAAAGGTCTATGTCTCAAGCTTCCTCAATGAGTCTCAGGTAAAAAAAGGCGTTGAGGGCTTGAATTCTGCTGCCGGCTTCATTCAGTCTTCAATTGCCAAGAAACTTTCTATTTATAAATTTCCAAAACTCACTTTTATCGAAGATACCAGCATCAAAGAGGGCTTCGATATGGTGAACAAACTCAACAGGCTTGAGGAAGCCGAAAAACAAAACGACGAGGAAAATTCTTCATCGAATGAAAAAGAATCAGAATAATGAGATTTCCGGTATTGTTCTCCTTGCGAAACAGGCCGGAAAAACAAGTTTTTCTTCTCTTTCTTCGGTCAAGCGTGCTTTGAATACTACGAAAGTCGGTCATACAGGCACGCTTGATTCATTTGCGGACGGATTGCTTGTTGTTCTTGCTGGCAGGCTAACTCATCTTGTTCCTCACATCACTAATTTTGACAAGTCTTACATAGCTCTCGTTGAATTCGGAAGCGAAACCGATACTCTCGATCCGACAGGGCAGATTATAAAAACTGGTAGAATCCCCACAAAAGAGGAAGTCGAAGCAGTGCTTCCTGGCTTTCTTGGAGAGATAGAGCAGGTTCCGCCAGCTTACAGCGCCCTCCATGTTGATGGAAAGCGTGCGAGTGACCTTATGCGTGAGGGAAAGACCGTAGAGCTAAAATCCCGCAAAATCACCATTTCTTCCATTAAACTTCTTGATTTTAGAGAGAAATATGCCCGGATTGAGGTTTCCTGCTCAAAAGGAACTTACATCCGCTCCCTTGCCCGGGATATTGCGTTGGCTTTGGGGACGGTCGCTCACCTTAAAGAGTTGCGTCGAACCCGGGTGGGACCTTTCAAACTTGAGGATGCCGTTTCTGACGAAAATCAAATCCCTTCTCAGCTTATTGACATGGACATGGAGATTGCCAGACTTTGCGGTATGGATTGCTGCGTTCTCTCGCCTCGATATATTCCTGATTTTACGAACGGCCGGCCTCTCCGGGCTAAAATGTTCGTGCATGATTTTATGAGCGATAACAAGTCTTCTGAGCTGGCTGTTTTCTATCCCGACGGAAAATTTGGCGGAGTGGTCACCAGAAAACCTTTCGGAGAAAAATTTCACCTTTCTTATGGCTTCGTTATTCCAAATTCAGTAAAAGATCAAGCTGATTCAGAAAATAACTCGAAAGATAGCTGCAGTCAGATGAGAATCTTTTCATGGGAACAGATTGCAAACGGAAAATTCGACAAGCTTTTTAAAAATAAAGGAATTTCGCTTACAATCGGAAGCTTTGACGGCTCTCATCTTGGACACCGTTCCCTTTTTGATGCGGTTATTTCCCGGAAAGAGAAGGGGCTTGTTCCTGGAGTCCTTACATTTACACGCTCTCTCCGTGGTTACAAGAATCCCGGCACTTATGAGGGTGATGTTGTTTCTCTCTCTCAAAAAATCGAAAATCTTGCTTTGTATGGATTTAAATTCGCCATAGTCGTTGACTTTTCTTCGGAATTCGCTAAAATTGAGGGACATGATTTCCTTTCAGTGCTTTCAGAAAATTGCGGCCTGAAATATCTTGCCGAGGGCTCTGATTTCCATTGCGGATACAAAGGCTCGACTGGCATGGAGGATATCAAAAAAATCGCCTCTGAATTAGATTTTGAGGTAGATACAATCGCTTCGGTTATTTTTGAGGGTGAGAGGGTTTCTTCTTCCCGAATCCGAAAATGCGTGCTGGAAAAACAGTTTGACCAGGTTCAAAAAATGCTTCTGAAGCCTTTTGAGCTTGACTGTACAGGCTTTGACTGGGAGTTTTCGCAATCTTCGTCTAAGAAAGTCATTTCGGCACAAAAAAAAGGAGCGCAGCTTTTGCCTCCAGACGGAACTTACAAAACGCTTGTGAGTTTCTATACATTTAGTCAAAAATCTGGTGAAGCACAAAATTACCGTGCGGCCAATTCTGATTGTACATTAGAGAATGGGAATCTTCGCCTCGCATTCTCTGATAATTTAA